>JALGZG010000202.1 GCA_025782345.1 bacterium
CGCCGGCCGATGAGGAGACGTCGATGCGCGTGAACTCGGGCGGCGTGTGGTCGACGGTGAACGGCGGGCACTCGGCCGAAGCCTCAAGCGCGGACTCCTTCGGATTGGCCGGTCGATCGGTCGCTCTTACTTTCAACCGGTAGACGCCGTCGGTCATCGCAGCAGTGTCCCACGTGTGGAGCGTCCGCCGAAGCACGCCCTCTTCAATGAGCTTCCAATCGTCCTCATCGTCCGACTTCAGGAAGAGGTCGAACGACAGCGCGTCGCCGTTTGGATCGAGCGCTTCCCAGGACGCCGTTCTCATCCCGCGCAGGAGTACGTGAAGCTCGCGGTCAGCGGGTGCGGCCGGGTCGAGCGAGTATGTCACTTCGACTCCCCCCGGCAGCGTCTGCGACGCGGAGGACCCGTTCGTTCCCCCGGCGGGACCAGTGACGATGTCGCCTGGCTCGTGGACGGTCACCGACGACACGAGAGGCGGGAGGTTCTCGCGCAGGTAAGCGGCCTCTACGCTGAGCAGTTCAGGACCCGCCCCGCGCGCACCTCGGCTCAGCAGGACCTTCCACTGGAGGAACCGCGCCGCCGGACACGCGATCTGTCCGCCCCCTCTCCCTTCGACGGGCACCCACTCGCTCCACGTCTCGTCGGGGTCACCGGTGTTGCCGGACCTCGCGAAGAACTCCACTCCGGCCCCGGCGGGCACGTCTGCTTTCCAGGCGAGCTCGCCCCAGGTCGACGTCGCGCGGGCGTCAAACGCCTCCGATTCGTATTCGCCGGAACGGGCGGGGTCCGGGCCCATTCTGTAGACCCCTCCCGGCGCGCCGACGGTCACGATGGCGTCGCCGGCTCCCCGGATCGAGAGCACCTCCTCCCCTTCCAGCTCCGCGATCAGGTCGGCCGCCCCGTCGTAGCCCACGGCGTAGATACGGCCGCCCGACCCCGTGCCCGCCAGTATCGAGCCATCGGGGAGAAGCCCGAGTGAAGTGACGGGCGCGTACGGGGAACGCCACAACTCGACGGCGGCCCCGCCCGGTGTGATCCGGAAGACGGCTCCCTCACCGAAGCCCGAGCCGTAGTCGCCGTTGCCGTTGCCGTTGCCGTCCAGAACGTCCTCGAGCGACACGCTGGTCGCCGCGAAGAAGATGGTGCCGTCCGCATCCCACACCACGCCGGAGATCTCCTCATACCAAGTGTCGTACAGCACGCGGGTGTCGCCGCCCGGCGTGATATCCAACAGGAGCCCATCGATGCTGGTGCCCGCCAGCACCCTGTCACCCTGGACAGCCAGAGCGGAGATGCTCGCATCGTCCGACTCGTAGATGACGGTCCCCCTCCCGTCGCCGTCGACCGCGTAGACCTTCGCGTCATCGCTGGTGCCGACGAGGAGCCCGTGGTCCGCCGAAAAGGCCATGCTCCATATGTAGCCCTCGCCCGTCTCGAAGAAGAGCCGGCTCTCGCCGTCGGGCGTGATGATGTAGACCTCACCGCCCGGCGCCGTCCCGACGAAGATGTCACCTGCGGGCGAGACCACCATGGCGGGGAAGTCGGCCGTCTCCAGGCTGAGGAGTTCGACCGGGTCGCCGTCGCCGAGTCCGATCACAACTCCCGGCGTGCCCGCGACCACCACGACCCCGCTTCCTGTGGCCTCGCCGGCCCACACGTACTGCACTTCCGGCGCGTCCAGCCTCGCCAACTCAGGCGACAGGACTATCCGCCCGTCGCGCAAAACAGAGGTCCCCTTGAGACGCCCTTCCTCCACCGTCGCGAACGAGTCAGTCTTCCAGAAGGACGTCGAGACGGCAAGCGCATCGGGCGCTGGTGTGCACAGTGTCGCCGCCGACGCGAGCGCCGCCGCCAGCAGCACCGCGCAACTGCGGCGGGTCGTCAGAATCCTCTGCATCGAACCTCCCAGGGGCTCATTGCGGCCCGCTCTACTGCTATTCCTCGACGTAAACGGTCATCTCGTGGAAACCCTCGACCTGGCCATGGACGGCGAACTCGCACTCACGCAGCACGGAGAACATGGACGGATCAACGGCCCCGCTCGTCGCGCTCGACGCCATCGCGAGGCCAGCCCGGCCGGGGATACCGCGCATCTCGTTCCCCGACAGCGACAGCCCCGGGCTGTCAGAGAGCAGCTGGGCGACCACGGTGTTTCCGGGCCTGGCATCCCTGACGAGGTCCAGGAGCTGCTCGTAGCTCCGAGGCGCCGCTCCGGGCCCCAGCCGGTCCCGTTCCCATAGATGGAACGACATCGCGTCACCGACTCGTACTGTGAGCGTGCCCGGCGTGATAGAATCGGGGATTCGCAGGCACAGCTCGCGTTCGAACGGCTCGCCGCGTCGGGGACGCATGAACACGCGGAGCTTCACGTCGTCGCCGGGCCGGTAGACTTTCCTGTCGGCGTCGACCCGCGAGATCGCCGTCCGGAGATCTCCTTCCCGAACAGCCACGTCGAGCTCGACTCCCCGAAGCTTCCTCTCCTCGAACGCGTTCTCCGCGAGGAACGACAGAAGGAGCGACAGCTCACCGCTGCACCTCATCGCCGGCTCGGTCGTGTGGAAGACGTCCCGGTACTCCACCAGTTCCTTACCGGTGTCGATCCGGACGCTCAGGTCGACCGTCGTGGGGCCCGAAGCCTTCACGGCGCTCGACACGGCCCCGCCGAAGGCCAGGCCGCTGAAGAGCGCGGTGTATGGGCGATTGCTCACGGTCTCGAACTCGAAGCGGCGCTCGCCGCCGTTCGTACGGATGTTCACCGTGAGCGGGACCATGGGCGGTCCCGGGCCGACGACGCCTGCCACGGCCCTGTTCCTGTCCTCCTTCATGGTCCCGAGGAGCTCTCCCCCGGACGCATACTTGAACGACATGGACTGAAGGGGCATGACGGCGTGGACGTACACGGCAACCATCGGCATGTCGATGGCCCCCGCGTTGAAGAGCGGGTGACCGAATGCGACGAGGCGATCGCCGTCGAGATGTGTGACGGTGCCGATCGCCGTCCAGTTGGCGTCCCCTCTCACGAACTGAACTCCCACGGCCGAACCGGGCTCGAGTGCCCCACCCTCCCGCTCCGCTCCCGATGAGGAGCCCGGGACGGCAGCGGAACTGGGCGCGATGCCGGATCCGAGCAGCGGCGTGACTCCGGGTCCCAGTACTCGGGACGCGCGATGGATGTAGTCAGGATCCGCGCCCGAGACGACGAGCGGGGCCGCTATGGGACTCAGCCTGCGATCGCCGAACGCGACGGCGGGCGGAACGGGGTGCGTGTCGGTCCACCGGTCGAGCATGCCCGCCATATCGCAGATTCGCACGAGAGACGAAGCCGCCCTTTCGCCCTCGGGCAGCATGGCAAGTCCCGGAAGTCCGTCCAAGCCAGGCCGGCCGCCCGCGTGGCCCTCTGCGTCCATCAGTTCCAGTGCCGGCAGCATTTCTCCGATCGGGGTGATCCCCGCGATGGGCTCTTTGCTGAACTGCCACGTCGACGCGATCGCGCCGATGAGCCTCCCGTCCTTGTAGACGGGGCTGCCACTCATGCCCTCGAGTATCCCGGTACTTTCGAGCAGAGCACCTTCTGCCCTGCCGATTATGAGGTCAGTGCCGGGCGCGGCGCCGCGGATCACTCCCAGTATCTCGAGTTCGAATTCCTCGACCTCGGTGCCGACGAAAACGGTCCGTCCGACGCACCTGTCGCCCCGCTTCAGCTCATCCACGGACACGAAGTATGCTTCGGGGGTGTCCGCGCGCGCTGCGTCCACCACCGGCATTGTCAGAAGAACCGTGACAATGAGCGCGGCGGTACAGGCTGCCGGGACGCACGCGGAAGGGAACCTCGAGCGCATGTTGTGACTCATCTGCACCTCTCTGCGAGTGTGTCGTCAGT
>JALGZG010000174.1 GCA_025782345.1 bacterium
CTGCGCTCGGTGCGCGATCTGGATACGCATCACCAGCTGGAGGTTCTCTACGGAGATCGGACCGTGGAGGCCCGGTTGGCAGGATGGCACAAGGGCGACGCCGTCAGCCACATCCTCAGAGCGGCCGACATGGAAGATGCGCTTGCCATCTACATTGGTGACGATGTGACCGACGAAGCAGCCTTCGAGGCAGTCAGGGATTGGGCCGAGATCGACGATCTCGAGGAACCCTGGTTCCTGCCCGGTGATGGGGACGAAGAAGAGCCGCCCCGCGCGCTCACGATACTCGTCGCGGAACGGCCCCGTCCAACCATGGCTTCGCTTTTTGTTCGCGGGCCGCACGAAGTGCTCCCTTGTGCCCGCGACCGCTTCTCCACCGAGCCTCTAGAGCTCCCCCTTGACCAGCAGCACGGAACAGTTTGCCTGTACGGCTACCGCCGTGCTCACACTGCCCATCGCTCGGGCCTGGTCCCGGGTTCGGCCCCTGACGCCGACAACGATAAGGTCCGCCCCAAGCTCTACGGCGTACGCGACTACTGCCTCAGTAGGGTGTCCCTTCTTCAGGAGCCGGGTCTCGGCCACAACGCCCGCCTTCTCAGCGACGCCGGCGGCGTACGACAGGATCTTCTCGGCGTCTCCTTCTAGGGCATCCTCCAGCTCGTCAGCGAGGTCCGCCTTGTAGTGATCCGGGATGTGAAAAGCGTGGCAGATGCTCAGTGTCGAGCCGTGGGTCCGCGCCACCTCGGCCGCCGCGTCGACAGCCCGGTCCGAATTAGTCGATCCATCCACCGCGACGAGGATCCTGTCGAACATCTGCGTCCTCCTGTTGTGATGGTTGTATGGGTAGCCGGGGGCGGAACCCCGGCGCTCAGACACCGGCGCTGCGCGCCAGAACTCGCGGCGGGGTTCCACCCCCGGCCACCCTGGAACTAGCCGGTGTGTGGACGCCGTGTTCGTCAGGCGTCGTCCCGCTCCATCTTCACCCGCACGATCCCGTTCATTGGGGCTGCGTCGCCCAGATAGATGGTCGTGTGCGGGAACGGGATCTCGATGCCCTTCGCGTCGAACGTGTTCTTCACCCTGCGTCTGAACTCCCGCCCGACGGTCCACTGCTTGACCGGTTGCGTCGTGAACATCACCCTGATGACGACGGCCGAGTCCGCGAAGTCCTGAACGCCCAGCACCTCCAGCGGTGCCGTGATCATGGAAGAGAACTCCACGTCGGCCGCGAGTTCGTCACCGATCTCCTTCAGGACGCCCATCACCTCGTCGACGTTCTCCTTGTAAGCGACACCGATGTCGAGCACGAAGCGGGACCACTGTCGCGTCCTGTTGGTGACGACTGCGATGGTGCCGTTCGGGATGATGTGGACATTGCCTTTGAGGTCGCGCAGGGTGGTTGCGCGGAGCGTTATCTTCTCGACTTGTCCCTTCGCTCCGGCGGCCTCGATGACGTCGCCGACGTTGTACTGGTTCTCGATGAGTACGAACATGCCCGCCAGGAAATCCTTGACCAACGACTGAGCGCCGAAGCCGACGGCAAGCCCCATGATGCCGATACCGGCGAGGATCGGACCGATATCGATCCCGAGCTCCCTCAGGACCATCATGACGGCGACGCTCCACACCAGGATACGGGTGATGTTCCTGATGACCTTCCCGAGCGTGGCCGCCTGCTTCTCGCGCTCGTTCATCGTGGACGGGTCGTTATCCTGGAAGGCCTGCTCCACGCGTCGCGTGATGAAGACGGCGAGGCGCACGGCGACCAGAGCGCCCACGAGTACCAGGACTATCCTCAGGCCGCTGGATGCGAACCACCTGACGAGGGTCTCGACGTTCACGATCTCGCTCCAATTATCTGCCACACGAACCTCCAGAACGCATTGCTAGATTGTGAACTGCCCGTCCTTGTAGATGATCTTCCCGTCCGCGTAGATCTTCCCGCCACTGCGCATGTCGTTGACGATGTCCCAGTGGATACCGGACTCGTTCTTGCCACCGGATTCGGGAATGGACGCGCCGAGGGCCATGTGGAACGTCCCGCCGATCTTCTCGTCGAACAGCGTGTTCCTCGTGAACTTCTGGACGGAGTAGTTGGTGCCGATCGCGAACTCGCCCACGCGGCGCGCTCCCTCGTCGGAGTCGAGCATCGCGTGGAGAAAGTCCTGGTTCTTCGATGCGCTGGCCTTGACGACCTTGCCCTTCTTGAAGGTCAGCTTGACACCATCCGCCTCCCTGCCGAAGTAGTACGCAGGGAAGGAGAAACTGACCGTGCCCTCCACCGAGTCCTCGATGGGGCCGGTGAATATCTCGCCGTCCGGCATGTTCGCCGAACCGTCGCAGTTGATCCACTTGCGACCCTCGACGTTCATCGTAAGATCGGTTCCCTCTGCGACCACGCGGATCTTCTTCCGCTCGTCCAGCTGTTTACAGATCTTCTTCTGTTTGCCGCGCACCCGCTTCCATGCCGCGATCGGGTCCTTGAGATGCAGCATGCAGGCCTTGAGCACGAAGTCCTCGTATTCCTCGAGCGACATCTCAGCATCCTGAGCCGAGGCGTTGCAGGGGAACTGGGTCCCCACCCACTTGAGCTCACCGGCGGCCTCGCGCTGCATGAACTTCAAGAAAAGCTTGCTCGTCGCCTTGCTCCGCACGGCCTGCTTCTTCGGGGAGACGTTGGCCATTGTCTTCGTGTTTTCGGTCCCCCAGAGGGAAATTACCTTGTCGACCTTGTCGACCTCGAACTCAGCGATGGGGTTGACGAACTTGAGCTGGTGCTGCTTCGCTGTCTTGAAGAAGGTCTCTGTCAGTCCAGGCAGGCCGATGCGGAGGAACGGATGGCCCCCCACCTTGAGTACCTCACGGTAGATCTCAGCGATCAACGGCGCGGCGGTCGCCTCCCCACTTATCTCCACCAACTCCCCCTTCGCGACGGCGACCGAATAGTTGACCAGCACACCCGCGAGCTTCGCGTATCTTGGGTCTCTCAACGGTGTCTCCTTTACCCGAGCGTGAACTGCCCGTCCTTGTAGATTATCTTGCCGTCAGCGTAGATCTTCCCACCGTCGCGCATGTCGGCGACCATGTCCCAGTGGATGGCGGACTTGTTCTTCCCGCCCGACTTCGGGTAGGAGGAGCCGACCGCCATATGAATGGTGCCGCCGATCTTCTCATCGAAGAGAGTATTCTTCGTGAACTTCTCTACGGCGTAGTTCGTGCCGACCGCAATCTCGCCGACGAACCTCGCGCCTTCATCAGTGTCGAGCATCGCGTGCAGAAACTCTTCCCCCTTCGACGCCGTGGCCTTCACGACCTTCCCACCTTTAAACGTAAGGCGGACGTCGTGGACCTCGCGTCCGCCGTAGCACGCGGGAAACGTGAAAGCGATCTTACCCTCGACCGAGTCCTCGATGGGTCCCGTGAATATCTCGCCGGAGGGCATGTTGTTCCGGCCGTCGCTGTTTATCCACGTCCGCCCGGCGACGCGCATCGAGATGTCCGTCCCTTCTTTGACGATCCGGATCTTCCCGACGTCGTTCAGGTATCTGCAGAACTTCGCCTGCCTGCGCTTGATTCCTCTCCATGCTGCCACGGGGTCCTTCTTGTGCACGAGACAAGCGCGCAGAACGAAATCCTCGTAGTCCTCGAGGGACATCTCCGCATCCTGCGCCGAGGCATTGCACGGGAACTGCGTGACGCACCAGGAGATCTCTCCGGCGGCCACGCGATCCTGGTAGCGCTGTCTCAGGCCCGACTGGGCTCTCGCTACGGTTGTCTGTTTCGCGGGGTCGACGTTGGTAAGTGATTTCGTGTTTTCGGCGCCCCGGATGGCCAGGAGCTTGTCTATCTTGTCGATCTCACACTCCGCGAGCGGGCTCACGAACTCCAGCTGGGCCTTCTTTGCGTGCTCGAAGAAGATCTCCGTGGCCCCAGGGAGCGCCACACGCGTTATCGGATGGCCGCCCGCCTCGAGGACCTCGCGGTACACCTCCCTGACCAGCGGAGCCGCCGGGAGGCCGGCACGTATCAGCACAAG
>JALGZG010000306.1 GCA_025782345.1 bacterium
TGCGCCGTCAGCGACTACGATCTTGACGGCGACCTGGACATCGCCGTGGCCAGCGGTAGTGGGTTCCGGCTCTTCAGGAACGACGGACCGGCCCGGGGCGGGCGTCGGAACCACACGCTCCTCGTCCGCGCAGTCGGCACCGCTTCGAACGCGTCCGGGATCGGAGCGAGGGTGACGGTGACGGGCGCTAAGGGCTCGCAGATTCGTGAGGTGCAGGGGGGCAAGGGGACGACCAGCCAGCATTCGATGAGCGCCTTCTTCGGACTGGGATCCGACGAGGGCCCCGTTGATGTGGAGGTGCGCTTCCTGGGCGGCGCCACCGTCGTCCTGGAAGACGTGGACGTCGATCGGCGAATCGTCGTCAGGGAGACGGACCAGGAATGAGGGACGAGTTCAAGGAGCGCCTGGGCGACATGGGGCGCCGACGCCGCGCGCCACGCAGAGAGACGGCGCCGATCCCATCGAGGCTCGAAGACCTGCCCGGAGCGGTCAGGACGGATGGCGTGCTCATCGTCGAGCGCAGCCTGGGAGAGCTGACGTCCGACAGGGAGCTTGGGGCCATGCTGTCGAGGCTGGGCCGGGCGTCCCGCGGCATAGGGGTGAGGGACGACGTCAGCGACGAGATACGCGCGCTCATCGAGAGTCCCGAGCAGGCGCTCTTCTTCGACACCGAGACGACGGGACTGGGTGGGAATATGGTCTTCATGCTCGGGGTCATGCGCATCGCCGGTGGCGATGTGCGCCTGAGCCAGGTCTTCGCGCGAGACTACAGGGAGGAGCGCGAGCTGCTCGATGTGTGGGTCGATATGCTGGCTGATTCCGGGATGCTCGTCTCCTTCAACGGGAAATCGTTCGACATGCCCGTGCTCCGGGATCGGCTGGGACTGCACCATATCGCCAAACCGCCGGAACCTCCGCACCTCGATCTGCTTCACCACTCGCGCAGGCGCTGGCGCGAGGTGCTGCCGGACTGCCGCCTTCAAACCATCGAGTGGAGGATCTGCGGCAGGCGTCGCTCGGGCGACATTCCCGGTGAGGAGATTCCCGGCGTCTACCATCGCTTCGTCAGGACGGGAGAGGCGAGGGACATACTGACCGTGTTCCACCACAACGCGCTGGACCTCATCACGCTGGCTGACATAGCTCTGGCTCTGGCGGGATCTGAAGAGAACCCAGCGTAGAGCCCCCCGTGGATGGTCACGGAGCACGCTCACCTGGTCGCCTGCGCACCACGGTGTGGACGGATGGTGGACAACCCGGGGGACAAGAGGTGCACTGTCTGTGGACCCGGTGTGCAGGGTGTGCAGGGTGTGCAGGGAGCGCGGGCAACCAGCCGGTAGTGGTAGGCATCTTAAGTGAAGACAGTGGGAGACTCATCGAGCGCGGTGCGCAACAAGGGCGCCGGGCGTGCATAACCTGCCGGCCACGGTGCACAGCCACTTCGTCGATGGTGATAACCCTCGGCATGTGCGGTGCGTGAGTTGTTGGTATCCGGTTGAGAGTGTGTTGACAGGATGGTCCGAACGGGTGAGGGATCCTCTCCGGCAGGAGTTTGCGATCATGAACGCAGAGGTGTTCACGTACATCATCGGCGGGAAGGCCGGCGAGGGCGTCAAGAAGGCGGGCACGACCGCCGCCAACGCGTTCTCGTCCGCGGGCAGGCACGTCTTCCAGATGGACGACTACCCGAGCCTGATAAGGGGCGGCCACAACTTCGTGGTCGTCAGCACCTCGACTCGCGCGGTGCTGAGCCACTACATGGGGGCGGATCTCGTGGTGGCGCTGGACGAGAGGAGCTACGGGATCCACCGCTCCCACGTCGCCGATGGCGGCGTGATGGTCTACAACTCCGACGTCGTGAAAGGCGGAGAGGGCGTGGGCGTTCCGATGACGACCGAGGCGGCGAAGTACCCGGACGCCGCGCTCAGGATCGGTGTCAGCGGCATCGCGGTCCTGAGCGCGGCCATCGGCCAGTCGCACGCGGAGCTCGTGGCTCTGATCGAGCGGGAATACAAGCGCGACCTCGAGAACAACATCGCGTTCGCCGGCACGATCTACGACCACGTGCGCAAGAGCATCGGCGGTCGCTTCACGCTTGCCCCGGGCTCTGGCGAGCGGCACATGTTCACCGGCAATCAGGCGATCGCGCTCGGAGCGGCGGCAGCGGGGCTGGACATGTACATCGGCTATCCCATGACCCCCGCGTCCACTGTACTGCACTACCTGGCGGCTCACGACAGGGACCTCGGAGTCACGGTCGTTCATCCGGAGAGCGAACTCGCGGTGGCCAATATGGCCATCGGTGCTGCCGCAGCGGGGGCGCGTGTGATGGTCGGGACCAGCGGAGGCGGGTTCGGACTCATGGAGGAGGCATTCTCTTTCGCGGGCATGGCGGAGGCGCCGTTCCTGTGCGTGCTCTCATCGAGGCCCGGTCCGTCCACGGGCGTTCCCACCTACACCGAGCAGGCCGACCTGCGGTTCGCCCTGAACCAGGGACACGGGGATTTCCCGAGGCTCGTGGCTTCCCCCGGTACCGTCGGGGAGGCCTTCACACTTGCGGCCGAGATGCTGGCGATGGTGTGGACCTATCAGACGCCGGGAATACTCCTCACGGAGAAGCACCTCTCTGAAAGCAGGGTGACGGCGGACATTGATGTCGCGTCGGCCGCGTGGGCCGAGCCTGCCCCGTGGGCCGAGCCTGTCGGACATGAAGGAGAGGGCTACCGCCGGTATCGCAACACCGATGATGGCGTGTCGCCACTCCTCTTCCCGCCGTCCGCGGAGTCTATCAAGTGGAGCAGCTACGAGCACGACGAAGCGGGCATCACTACGGAGGAGGGTGATGCCATCGTGGCAATGCACGACAAAAGAGACCGGAAGGGCGCCTCGCTCGTGCGGCACCTGCGCGGTGTGAGAACGGTCAATCGGTTCGGAGACGACGGTCCCGTCATTCTGACCTACGGGTCGACCACGATGAGTGTTATCGAAGCGCTCATTGCCGGAGGTATCAGGGCGCGCGTCGTGCAGCCGGTCTATCTGGAACCGTTCCCCGTCTGGGAGTTTGAAGATCTGAGGAACGAGTCAGTGATAGTCGTGGAGCAGAGTTCGACGGGCCAGTTTGCGACACTCATGGCGGAGCGTGCCGGAGTGCGCGCCTCGAGCGTGATCACGCGGTACGACGGCCGGCCCTTCGAGCCCAGAGAACTCGCCCGTGATATCCGAGGAGCAACGACATGAGAGACGATCTCTCGACCGGCGCCGAGAACACCTGGTGCCCCGGATGTGGGAACTTCGGGATTCTGAACGCCGTGAAGAGGGCGGTATCCTCGCTGGAAGAGCGCGGCATCGCGCGTGACAGGCTCTTCATGACCGCGTGCATCGGGTGTCACGCGAAGATCTTCGACTACCTGTCGTTATCCGGCATCTACACACTGCACGGAAGGTCTATGTCGGTGGCGCAGGGCGTCAAGCTGGCCAATCCGGATCTGAAGGTGCTGGCTTTCACCGGTGACGGGGCGGGGTACGGCGAGGGGATCGCGCACCTGCTGTTCGCCGCCAAACGGAACGCGGACATCACGGTGATCGTTCACGACAACGGTGTCTACGCGCTGACGACGGGCCAACGCTCCCCGACGAGCGCGGCCGGATTTGAGGGACCATCCACGCCGCACGGCAACGAGGAAGACCCGTTCAATCCATTGGTCCTCATGCTGGAAGCCGGCGCGACGTTCGTAGCGCGGGAGTTCTCAGCGAGGATCGATGAACTGTCCGGCATCATCGTTGCGGCGGTCGAGCACGAGGGGTTCTCGCTGGTCGAGGTCCTTCAGCCGAGTGTCGCCTTCCACAACACCTATGAGGAATAC
>JALGZG010000108.1 GCA_025782345.1 bacterium
CCGACGATCTCCGCGCGCGTCTGGTGAGCCAGCTGCGCGAGCCTGGTGCGCGTCGAGAAGCTCAGGGTGACAGCAGGAAGCGGCTCCGAGAACGCTACCGCTGGTGCCGTCCGCGCCTTCTCCACGACGACGCGCTTCCTGCGCCGCGACACGACCTCTCCCACCGTCATCTGGAACCGCGCCCGCGCGAACACCAGGATGCCGGCGCCGAGCCCCGTCCACAGCAACCTGTTCGCGATGAACCTGCCGGTCAGAGGAGGCAGCAGCGTGTTCTTCTCCACGACCGTCCAGTAGCGCGTCGCGAGGTCGAGCGTCGTCTTGCCGAACGGGTCCATGAGCGACGCCAGAAGCGTCGTATTGAGATCGCCCGCCATGGCCTGCGATATCCCCCACAGCGTCAGGAACCCGATCATGGCAACGTAGCTGAAGAGCACCTTCCGCGTGAGCGTGGCGAACGCGAAGAGAAGCGCGCCCGAAAAGAAGAGGTTCGGAATAACAAACACGACCACCGCATAGACGTACGGCACGGGATTGAAGGGAACGATGCGCTCCGGGTCGAGCCACGGCATCTTGGCCGCGAGCGCTATCCCCAGGGCGGCCACGCACACGGTGAACATCGCCGCGATGAGCGACCCGAAGAAGCGCCCCATGAGGAAGGCCCCCTTCCCCGCGGGCGTCGAGTAGAAGAACTCGCTGGTCCGGTACTCGTAGTCGCGGTTGACGGCCGTCGCGACGAACCCGGTGAGTGCGAGGAGGCCGAGCACACTCATCATCGAGAGCAGCCGGACAATCTCGAACGGCGAGTTCCTGGCCGCGTTCCCGATGCTGTCCCCCATCTGCACGCTGTCGGAGGCGATTGCGAAGAAGACCATCAGAAAGAACATCGCCGTGAAGATGTACACGACCGGGCGTCGAAATCTATAGATGAGCTCGAACTTGAGAATGTTCCGGAACATCCCGCTCACCTCCCCCGCCCGGAGTCCGTGCCGGTCGTGTGTCCGCCCCCGGCCTCGATAGGCGACTTGGGGCCGGCGGAGAGATTGCCGGATCCTGACCCGTTCCCGCCGTTCCCACGAGAGAGCGTGATGAAGTAGACGTCCTCAAGATCGGGGTCCGCGCCGTCGAAGGACGGGTCGGGCCGCTCGTCGGCCAGCACGTGGATGATGGTCTGACCGCCGCGCAGCCGTTTGGAGACGACCTTGTGATCCCGCTCGTACTCAGGCAGCGCGGACTTCTCTATGATCTTCTTCCACGTCCTTCCGCGTATGCCCTCGATGGCTTCCTGCGGCGCGCCCGTCCGCACGACGCGCCCGTTGTTGATGATGGCCATCAAGCTGCAGACCTCGGCCACGTCGTCAACGATGTGCGTCGAGAGTATGACGATGATGTTCTCGCCGATCTCGGAGAGCAGATTGAGGAACCGATTCCGCTCCTCGGGATCGAGGCCGGCGGTCGGCTCGTCCACGATGATGAGCCTGGGGTCGCCCAGGAGCGCCTGCGCGATCCCGAAGCGCTGCCGCATGCCGCCGGAGAACCCGCCCAGCTTCTTCTTCCGGTCGTTCCAGAGGTTCGAGCGCTGGAGCATCGCATCGACGACTTCCTTCCGCTCGCGCGGGTTCGTGATGCCCTTGAGCGTGGCAAGATGCGTCAGCAGGGTCTCGGCGTTCAGGTTCGGGTAGACCCCGAACTCCTGCGGCAGGTAGCCGAGGACGCGGCGCACGGATTCCTTGTCCTTGAGGATGTCGATGTCGCCCAGACGCGCCGAGCCGGTGTCGGGCTCCTGCAGCGTGGCGATGGTCCGCATGAGCGTCGTCTTGCCCGAGCCGTTGGGGCCCACCAGCCCGAACATGCCCGTGGGGATGGTCAGCGAGACGCCGTTCAGCGCCATCACGCCGTTCGAATACGTCTTCGAGATGTTCTCGATGCGCAGTTCCAAGTGTGGCTCCCTGTCTGGTGTAGATGTGCCCGGCCAGCGGGCCGGTATCAGACAACGCGGCAGGGCCTGTACGGGCCCATCATGCCGCGCAACCATGAGACACCAGTACCTGTTCTGAGGTTTTATTCAGTCTGTGCGGTGCGGCCCCCGGCGCGGACGATGTGTGGTGCGGGAGAGCCCCCCGGCGCACCACGAATCAGGGCCCGGGACGGATGCCCCGGGCCCCTTGTCGCGGCGACGCTCTGAGATCCAAACCACGCGGTCCAAGCATCGCCTGCCTCAGACGAGCGTGATTGTCATGATATCACTTGACGAGCAGGAGCTTCCGAGTCTTCACGCTCGTGCCCGCCTCGAGCATCATGAAGTACACGCCCGACGAAGCCGACGTGCCGCGCAGATCGCGCCCGTCCCACAGCGCCACGTAGCGCCCACTTCCCGGGGCGCCCTCGAAGAGCACACGCACCAGCTGGCCCCGGATGTTGTACACGGTGACCTTCACCCGTCCGGCGTCCGGGGGAACATCGAACTCGACACTCGTCTCGCCACGGAACGGATTGGGCTGCGGCGCATGGAGCGCCGCGGCGAGCCGCCCCGGAATGGCAACACTGACCGGTGACTCCACTACTGCGCCCTCACTGTCGCCGGGCACAGTCATGAGCTGATACCAGAAGGTCGTCCCCGGCCAGACTGTCCCATCCTCGTACTCCCCCGGGGAAGCGGCGAGGAGCATCTGCTCATTTATCTTCGCAAACGGGCCTGTAGACGACGTTCCACGGTAGATGTCGAATCCGTCGATGAAGGACAGATCGCTGACCGTCCAGCGAAGGGTCACGGTACCGGAAGCGCTCAGAACCGCGTAGAAGCTAATCTCCACAGGGCTATCGCACGAGCCGCACCCCTGTCCGTACGCCCCGATCAGCTCGCCCCACGGGTTGCCCCACGGACTGCCAGAGGGGAGACAGGGGGAGTTCTCGCAGAGCGTCAGATTCCCTTGCGCCATGCCGCAGAACAGAGGATCCACGAAGAGGTTGTCGTGGTAGTTCCCGCACAAGCTGTCGCCGCCGGCGTTCGCGAAGATGCAGCTGTGGGATATCGACGGGATTCCGACACCGCCCTCGCAGAGGATCGCCCCGCCGCCGACGTTGAACGCCACGACGGAGTTGGCAATCGTGAACGTGGATCCATTGCATGCCACCCCACCGCCGAGCGGCGCCCCGTTGTAAACGAGCGTGCAATTCAAGATCGATGGCGACGCGAAGGAGCTCCGAATCGCTCCTCCCCTGTCATCCGAGGTGTTTTCGTAGAAACCGCAATCTCGAATGGTGGGCGACGAGCCGTCGGCGCAGTAGATGGCACCGCCCCCTCCGCCCCCGGCACCGTTGCCGGAGAACACGCAGTCCGTGATCGTAGGTGAGGAGCCGTGCACATAGATGGCGCCTCCCATGTCCGCCCGACCATTGACAATCGTGAACCCCCGCACTGTCGCCACTGAGCTCTCGCCGGAGCTGAAACGGAACCCGCGATCCTGCTCGCCGCAGTCGATGATCGTCGACTCCGCACCGGCCTCCGAGATGACGGCGATCTCCTTCCCCCCGAAATCAAGCCCGCGGTTATGCTCCCCCGCGTACATCCCTGGGGCCACGAGAACCACGTCGCCCGCCGCCGCCGAGTCTATCCCTGCGCCGATGGTCGGCGCATCCCCCGGCACGCGCCACACGTGCGCCATGCTCCCCTCGCCCTCGAGAGCGACCTCGATCACACCCTCGTCGGGATCGTCGCTTGTGATCGTCAACGTTCCCACGGCAACGCCTTCATCGCTCGGAGCGAAGTTGACGGCCACGCCCCGGCTCTGTCCGGGAACCAGGACGAAGGCGGAAACGTCAATCCAGTAATCAGGGTGATCACCACCACCACGGACTCGTCCGGGTCGTTGCTCACAACCACGAGCTCGGCGAAGTAGTCGCCGCCCGGGAGACCTCCGGCGTCGAACGTCACCGACACGTCGACCGTGGCGCCCGCGGCCACCGTCCCCTCAACGGGCTCGGCCGACAACCACCAACCCCCGGCAAGCCAGTCGAACACCTGGTTACCGAACAGGCGGTTGTCCGCCGCGCCAGCGCTGGGGTTCCCTAACAGCTCATCTGCCATCGCGACGATCCGACCGGATCCAACTTCGCTGTACGCGGTGTTCGCTCTGGAGGACGCGTCCTCGATCAGAACAGAGGC
>JALGZG010000105.1 GCA_025782345.1 bacterium
AGCGTGATGAAGGCCACGAACGCCGCGGATATGACGTACGTGCCCGAGTCGGCGAGGAACCCGGCCGTGAAGCCGAACCGCGCCACAAGGAGCCCGCCACCCCACGGACCCAACATGATGGCCGCCATCATGGCCACGTTCAGAAGAGAGTTCGCGGCGAGAAGCCGGTCGTTCGTGACGATCTGAGGGATCGCCGCCGATTTGGCCGAGAGGTGGAAGCGGTTGATGGTGAACACGATGAAGAGGATCACATAGACAGAGACCATCGAACGTGCGAGGAACGGTATGGAGGCAACCAGCAGCGCTC
The DNA here is from genome assembly GCA_025782345.1 of bacterium. Taxonomy (GTDB): domain Bacteria; phylum Joyebacterota; class Joyebacteria; order Joyebacterales; family Joyebacteraceae; genus JALGZG01. Next base: position 308 of record JALGZG010000105.1, read on the forward strand.
GCAGCACGTCCGAGATCACCATCATCTTCTTGCGCGAGAGCCGGTCCGCGTAGACGCCTGAGATCGGACCGAAGATGAGCACGGGAGCGCTGGCAAGGAGGAGGATCTTCGAGAACTCGAGACCCTTGATAGCGCCGGCGCTCATGGAGAAAATCAGAGCTGTGAGGGCCATGAGATTGAGGTGGTCACCCAGCTGCGAGGCGACCGTGCTCGCCCACAAGAGTGAGAAGTTCCTGTCCCTGAAGAGGCTCAGGAGGCCCTTCGTGCTCGTGTCTTTCGTCTCGTTCACATTTTCCTCTGAAGGCCCGCGCGGATGCCCTGCCACGACGTTACTGGGCCGCTCTCCTAGCAGTGCCGATGCTGGTTCTGTGACCCGCTTCGGCCTCGGAATCGTACGAATCACCGGCTTCGCAGCCCGTCGCCATTGCCGTCCTCAGCGCAGCGACGAGCCGGTCGGCGTCCTCCAGCCTGAACCCCTCCGATGACCGCCTCCTCAACCGCTCCAGGAGAGACTGAAGCAGGGTGACCACCGTGATATCCTCCCCCGACGCCTTGTCCACGACACGGATGGACTCGCCTCCCACCACCAGCTCGGAGACCCCGAGAAGGGTGACCACCTTGCGGTCACTCGTGTCGTAGAGCCGCCTGTTGGCGTGCTTGATGATGGTCCTCAAGATGACTTTCCCTCAGGTTCCCGCATCGGACCCGGCCCGTTTGCTGGTGCACTGCACCATCACTCTAGGGACGCCCGCCGTCTCAGTCAAGCGGATTCGTCACTATAGTGTGCAGTCGCTCATAATAGACGCCGCCTGACCGGAGACATTCACGCGTGGCAGCGCGCGCGCATGCACGAGCCGGCGCTCCAGAGATCCTGCGCTCCAGAGATCCTGCGCTGCGCCTACGCCCCGCGCCCGCCTTTCCTCGATGGAGGCCAAATGCTCCACACGAGCGTCATCGTCAGCGCTCCGAATGCCACGAGCGCAACGATCCCCGCCCAGTTGCCGGCCCAGTCGTGCCCTATGTTGACGAAGTCGTAGAAAGCCGCGGTGACCCTGGTGGCCGCTCCGACCGGCTCACCCGCCGCGCTGAGCGTCGCGCTCTGCATCGACGAGTTGTAGAGCGCCGCCACGGTGATGCCCATCACGCCGCCGCCCGCGATGAGACCGGACCCGTACAGCACACCCCTCTCCCGCAGGCGGTGCCTGAGATCTACGTTCTTGATCCGCTCGGTGAGCTGTCTGACGATCCCGCCGACCATGATGGGCGTCGAGAGCCTGATCGGGAGGTAGAGCCCGACCGAGAACGGGAGCGACGGTATGCCCAGAAGCTCGATGCATGCGGCGATGAAGACCCCGATGAAGACCAGCGTCCACGGCAGCGACATCGTCAGCACGCCCTTCACGACCATCGACATCAGGACGGCCTGCGGGGCCGGCAGCTCCTCCGAGCCGATCCCGTATACCCTGTGGAGGAAGAAGACGACCCAGCCGATGACGAGCGCCGACGACAGGACCCCGATGATCTCGCCGTACTGCTGCCTGCGCGGCGTCGCGCCGACCAGGAATCCGGTCTTGAGATCCTGCGACGTGTCGCTGGCGATACAGATGGCGATGCAGACAACCGCCCCGACCGAGATGGCCGCGACCATGCCCGCCGTGCCGGTCCATCCGAGACCGAGGAAGATCAGGCTGGTTGCCAGGAGCGTGCCTATGGTCATTCCCGAGGCCGGGTTCGACGTGCTGCCCACAAGCCCAACGATGCTCGAGCTGACCGTGACGAAGAAGAAGCTGAAAACCACTATGAGTATCGCGCCGACCACGTTGACCGGGATCTGCGGCAGCAGCCACGCCAGTACGCCCAGCCCCAGGGCGCCCGCCATCACGTACTTGACCGGCAGGTCCAGTGCGGTGCGCTTGACGGCTCCACTGCCGCCGCCGCGGTCGCGCGTGACCTCCTTCATACCCGAGCCGAAAGACCGTACCATGGTCGGGATGGCCCTGATGAGCGTCACCAACCCGCCGAACGCGACTGCTCCGGCCCCGATGTACCTGATGTAGTTATTCCATATCGCGGCCGGTCCCATGTCCCTGATGAGGATCGTCGCCGGATAGAGAGGCTCGGAGAGCCCGCTTCCCATCATCTTGATGATGGGGATGAGAACGAGCCAGCTGATGGCGCCGCCCGCGAGCATGATGCCCGCGATCCTGGGGCCGATGACGTAGCCCACGCCGAGAAGCGCCGGCGTGATCTCACCGCCGATGCGCGCGCCCCGGATGCCACGGATGTCCCATTCCGGCTTGTAGCTCCAGAGTTCCATGCCCTCCATGATGAACTTGTACAGAGCCCCGATGCCGACGCCGGTCATGACGCGCTTGACCATCGTCCCGCCACGATCGCCTGCGACGAGCACCTCGGCGCACGCCGTGCCTTCGGGGTACGGGAGCCGGCCGTGCTCACGGACGATCAGGTGCTTCCTCAGGGGGATCATGAAGAAGACACCGAGCAGTCCTCCTACGACTGATAGGATGAAGATCTTAGAGAGCTGCGGCATGAATCCGAGCACGATAAGCGCGGGTACCGTGAAAATGACACCCGCGGCGAGCGACTCGCCGGCCGAGCCCACCGTCTGGACCATGTTGTTCTCGAGCACGGTCGCGCGCCAGAACTTGGAGATCGCGATCGCTATGACGGCGGCGGGAATGGACGCCCCAACGGTGATGCCCACCTTGAGTCCGATGTAGGCGTTCGCCGCTCCGAAGACGATGCCCACCAGAATGCCCACGATAACGGCACGTAGCGTGAACTCACGCATCGTCTCGTGGTGCTTGACGTACGGGCTGTAGCTCTCGCCCGGGACGCCACCGTATGCTTCCTTCCCGAGCCTCTTCTTCTCGCCCATTGGAACTCTCCCGTCATGCCTACGGGTGTTCGGCGCCGAGATTCTCCTTCGACTCAATCGCCATCACGTGTTTGGGATTCAGCCGGAGCGCCTCGTCCAGCTCGGCCATCGCCTTTTCGTACCTCCCCTGCTTTTCGTACACCAGCGCGAGCCGCCAGTGGGCGGACGCCACCTCCGGCTCCTCGGGATGATCCTCAGCCGCGATGTACGCCTTGAAACCCTCTTCGGCGGCGGCGAGGTCGTCTCCGGCTCCTGCGTGCGAGCGAGCGAGCTGGTAGACCGCGACCAGATCGTCGGGCTCAAGGTCGCGGACGCGCTCGTAGACCGGAACGGCGTCTGCGTGTCTCTCGACCTCGATGTAGAACGCGCCGAGCAGGGACCACCCTTCCACGTTCTGTGAGTCGACCGACGCGGCCGCCAGGTACGACGACTCCGCGGCCACGAAGTCCTCTTCCCGCTTGGCGATGGCAGCGTGAGCCACGTGGCCATAGTACACGTCGAGCGACGCGATGGTCTCCGCCCGCTCCTTCGCCTTCTCCATTCCGCCGCCCATGACCGAGGGAGCGTGCAGGTAGAAGGACATGAGGGCGACATGCGCCTGGACGTTCTCGGGATCGTACTCCACGGCCAGCAAGCATGAAGTGGTAGCGCGAGTTCTTCTTGTCGGCCTTGACGGCCTTGCGCGCGTACTTGATGGCCCTGCCGGGATCGTTCTCGATGAGCCCCACGACAGCGAGGCCGCAGAGAGCACGGTGCTCACCACCGTCCCGTGACAGGATTTCCGAGAATAGCGCCTCGGCCGAGGTGGCGTCTCTGTCTTCGAGCGCCCGGTTGGCCTGGGCCAGGAGCGAATCCACGGAGGCCGGCTGCCCGGAGGCCGTCTCCTGCGACGAGGCCTCCGGCGTCGACACGTCCGCAGCCGA
>JALGZG010000384.1 GCA_025782345.1 bacterium
TGCAGTTCCCGAAGATCTTCTCGATGTGCCGCTTGATGCCAACGTAGCGCATGAGGACGAGGTACATCCTGCCGTGGAACCTCAGGTGAGCATAGGCCTGGTCAACCAGCGGATAGAGCACGTCGACGCCGGCGTGGAAGGGCGGATTGGAGATGACGCGATCGAAGCGCTCGCCGCGCACGGCGTCGAAGCGGTCGCTCACCACGGCCTCCACGCGGGGCTTGCCGTTCTTCCTGGCGTGATGGAGATGATGAGTCGTGATGTTGCGCGTGGCGCACTCGACCGCCCGCGCGTTCGTATCGACCATGACAACTCGCCCCACCGACGCCAGGTGTGCGGCGGCGATGCCGATGGGACCGTACCCGCAACCGACGTCGATGACCGAGTTCATCGGCATGACGTCGATGGCCTCGATCAGGAGGCGCGTACCGTCGTCCATCTCCTTGCGCGAGAAGACACCCGCGCGCGTACAGAACGTGTACTTCCTCGTGCGCAGTCGCGTCTCGACCGTGTGTTCGTAGACCGACAGGTCCGCAGGCGCGGGCGAACGGACCGGACTGCGCTCGGCGCGCATCAACCAGTAGCCTCCGCTCTTCCGTATCACCTTGGCTGGACCGATGGTCTCCGAGAGCTTCCGCATGTAGCTCTTCGCGCCCTTCCTCACCTTCGCGATAAGGTAGAAGCTCCCGCCGTTCCTGAGCTTCGGCCGCGCGCGGTCGATCATCTCAAAGATGGCCTCGCTTCCCTCTTCTATCGGAGGGTTCATTGCGATGATGTTGAAGAAGCCGTCCGTATAGCACTCGAGCGTGTGGTCCAGAACGATGTGAGCGTTCTTGACGCCATTCGCCCTGACGTTCTCCTGAGCCCATCGCACCGCACGGATGTCGGAATCGACCATGCGGATGTCGACGCCGGGCGCGCTGTCGGCGAGGGCTATCCCCACCGCCCCGTAGCCGCAGCCGTAGTCGAGGATGTTGTCACCGGGACCGACGTTGACGTTGTCGATGAGGAGGCGCGTCGACTTCGCGACGCGGTCCTTGGAGAAGAGCCCTCCCACGGATCGGAAGGTCCTCTCCTGGTTTCTCAGCCTGGTTGCTATCTCGTAGGAGTTCTTGACCATGTCGAGTGCCGGCTGCTGTGAGAGAGAATGCCCCGCCTGCTAGAAGCGGGGCATCCGCGAGCTGGAGGCGATGATCGCCGTCGCCTTCAGCGGAACAGCAGGATCGGTCGGTCGACGGCAACGGTAAGTGAGCCGTCAACCAGTTTGTGCGAAGGCCGACCCTTCGGCCGACCGTTGACTTTACGGATTCCACGCGGACTATACGATGCGATGGTGGGTCGGTCAAGTTGATTGTGCGGTTTTTCCGCCCAATCCGCTTCGCGACCAACACGCCACCTACGGACATCGGCACGAAGTAGAGAGCAAGGCGCCAGAGCACGAGCGACACACCGACGAAGCGCGCCGGCAGGAATGCGGCGAAGAACGCGATGTAGCCGCCGTCGCCAAAGCCGAGCGAGCCCGGCGTGGGTGTCGCGGTGATCACGGGCTTCAGGAGGCACTGCAGCACAAGAGGTCCGACCATCGAGTCGCGGTAGCCGAAGCCCCACAGGATCACTATGGCGACCATGAACTCCGCGGTGTAGGCGAGAATGACCAGAAGGATGCCCCAGAGGAGGATCCACCGCTTGTGGCGTCCGAGCGTCGTGAGCGCCTCCCGGAAGACGTGCGACTCCTCTTCCATCAGGACCCGGGATTCCTCGATCTTCTGCGCCGCCTTCCCGCGCAGCCTACGAGCCAGAAACGCCGCCACACTATCGATCATGCGGTTGAAGTGCCCCGGGTAGCGAAGCATGATGACGAGTACTGCCACAATGAAGACGAGCGGCACAGCGGACAGGGGGCCCACTATCTTGAGGAGCGTGGCCATCCCCTCCGAGCCCTCCCACCCGAGCGCAGTGAGCGTCGTGGCCCCGACGAGCACAAAGAAGAAGAACACGCTCGGAACGAATCCCTTCACCAGAACGATGGCCGTCGCCAACCCAAGCCGCACGCCCTTCCTGGTCAGAAGGAAGCCCTGATACGTAACGCCGGCGGCGCTGATGGGTATCAGTTGGCCGATGAAGTGGCCCTCGATCGTGAGCTCGAGGGCTTCTATGGCCGTGATCTTCTCGTCCTGGATCCCGTTGACAAGAACCAGGAGTGCAAGAGATTCGAGGACCATCCTGAGGGACTCGGCAACGAAGAGAAGAGCAACCAGCCAGGCACCGAATGAGAGCACCCCGTGCCACGTCTCATCGTCGGTGGTGACGATGACCGTCACTGCCATGATCGCAATGCTGCCCACAACGAAGACGATGGCGGCTCGCCGCAGCTTGGAGCGGTCCAGGCCTGGCGTGGCATGTTCCATCGACAGAGAACTCCCATGGGTCGGGTGGACGGAGCGGATAACTTGCGGTTCAGCAACTATAGGGTCAGGTTGGTTTAGTGGTCAAGATGTTGCGGGGAACACTTCTTGCAGTTTGGCAAGCGAGTGATTGTATCCCCATTCATCAGGGAGGTCGGTTTGCGAAGACGGAATGTCGCTCTCGTGATCACGGTTACCTTGACGGGGCTCCTCGTGTGCGCGGCCCCGGCGAGTGCCCGTCCGCTCCAGGGGTTCGGCGCGGACACGGTCGGTGGTTCGGGCGGCGAGAGCTACGTGGTGTCGTCCCTCGCGGACTCAGGACCCGGCACGTTCCGCGACGCCGTCTCGGTCTCGAACCGCGAGATCTCCTTCGCCGTGGGCGGCACGATCGAGCTTTCAAACACCGTCCGCGTGACGGGGCACCATCTGACCATAGACGGGTCGACCGCGCCCGACCCGGGCATCACCATCACGGCGGCGCACGACGGCGTCACCGGAGCGCTCTTCGACATCCGCGGTGCAAACGACATAATAGTCAGACACATCCGCGTCATCGACGCGCCGGACGCGGTGGCCGGCGACAACCTGAGGATCTGGGACGGTGCTCACAACATCGTGATTGACCACTGCTCGTTCCGCAGGGCGGGTGATGGGAACCTCGACATCTGCATCGACGCTCACGACATCACGATTCAGTGGTCGATAGTCGCCGAGACCGTCAAGAACTCCCTCATTCGCACCGGCCTCACGAACATCTCCCTGCACCACAACCTGTTCATCCTCGGAGACGAGCGGAACCCGCAGCTGGACGACGCCACATCGGTGGACATGGTCAACAACATCATATGCGACTGGGCCTCGAACTACGGCACGCGCCTGAGAAACGGCGCGTCCGCAAACCTGGTGAAGAACTACTACATCCCCAAGTCCGGCAGCGACGAGGCGAACGCGGTCGTGATCGCGTCGGACGCGGGCCCTGTCTACATGGAGGGCAACGTCCTTCCGCCAAGCTGCACGACCACCGGTACGACACAGACCCGGATGGCCGCGCCTCCGGTGGATGAGATGTCTCCTGTTGAGGCGCTCGAGGCCGTGCTGGAGGAGGCCGGAGCCCATCCGCGCGACGCGGACGACGAGGATCTCATCTCCGGCATCGTGTGGAACCCGGTAGAACCGACCTCGTGGGGACAGATCAAATCGATGTACCGCGCGGGGTAGGGAACGCATCTGACGGCCAGCACCCTGCGATCAGCATCCGGATCCTCTCGGGATCCGGCGCGTAGAACGTGATTCCATCCAGTTCTTTACCTGTCGGGACTCTCGGCTCCGTCACGCCGTCATGCACGGCGTACACCGGGAGAGCCCCAGGGCATCTTGATAAGCGCGCCGACCCGCGCTAGAATCGTTGTTCACAGTCGAGGTGCAACGAGGATACGAGGAACAGATGCCGGCGAATCTCCCCCCACCCTACAAGAACGCGGAGCAGCGCTTCCGCGAGGCGAAGACGACCGAGGATAAGATAGCCGCTCTTCAGGAAATGATGGCTATCATACCCAGGCACAAGGGTACGGACAAACTCCGTGCCCACCTCAGGAAGCAGTTTTCGAAGCTCAAGGCGGAACTCGAGCAGCCCGGCAGGAAGGGCCGCAAGGGTCCCTCGTACCATGTTCCGAAAGGCGAGGCGCCTCAGGTCATCCTGATCGGCACACCTAACGTCGGGAAGTCGCAAATAGTCGTGGCGACGACCAACGCTACGCCGGAGGTCGCCAACTACCCATTCACCACGCGCGTCCCGCTACCCGCGATGATGCCGTACGCCGACATCTACATAGAGCTCGTGGACGTCCCCCCGTTCTCTCGTGACCACACGGAGACATGGCTACCCGAGCTGGTCAGGAACGCCGACACCGTGCTCCTGGTAGTCGACGCCTCCGCGGACGACTGCGTGGACTCGTGCCAGTTCGTAAGGGAGTTCCTGGCCTCGAAAGGGATCAGACTCTCCCCCGTCTGCGACCCGAACGAGATGGAACTCGCGAGAAACGTCAAGCCGACACTCATCATCGCCAACAAGATCGACGAAGAGGGAGCAACCGAGAACCTGGAGTTCCTCGGAGAGGTGATCAAGGATGAATTCGAGATCCTCCCCGTGTCCGCGGAGACCGGCGAGGGGCTCGACCAGATGAAGGAGCGCCTCTACGAGTTCCTGGACGTCGTCAGGATCTACAGCAAGATACCGGGCAAGACGGCGGACATGAAGAAGCCGTTCATCGTGAAGCGTGGCAGCACGGTTCTCGATGTAGCGCAGAAGATCCACCGCGAGTTCGCAGACAACCTGAAGTTCACCAAGATCTGGGGCTCAGGCAAGTTCGACGGGCAGGTCGTCGACCGCGACCACATCGTCGAGGACGGGGACATACTCGAGATACACGTGGACATGTAGCGCTTCACCTGGGGGCGGGGCGCCACGGCGGCCTTACCCCGGCGCTCAGACACGCGGCGCTTCGCGCCTAAACTCGCGGCGGGGTAAGGCCGCCGCGCCGCAATACACCTTTATGAAGGGAAACACAAATGGCAGCGAGGCAACTAGTGTTCGGGCCGACGTTCGAGGAAATGCTCCACCCCTCTAGGATCAAACCCGAAATTCGGGAGCGGGCGCTCG
>JALGZG010000213.1 GCA_025782345.1 bacterium
TTACTTACTGGGACGGGCGCGACGATTGGGGCGGGTACATGGCGACCGAACGATACCCGTACTCGCTGCAGGAGCGGGATCCAGACACAGGTAGATGGACTGCGATCAGCCGTCTGCAGCTGACCATCGACTGTAGCACCACTGCAGGGCCGACAACTTGGGGGAGGATTAAGGCGCTGTACCGGCCATGTGAACGGCCGACGGCTAACTAACGTATGAACCCGTCGAGCTTGTCTGTCACGCCGACGGCAGGCGCGGCTTCGCCGCTGCACCCGCCGCGCCACCTCGCGTGCAGCTGATTCGCGATTCGTCAGGCAGCACTCAAGTGAAGCTGCTGCATCTGCCCAAATGAGCGGTTTGCCCAGCATGAAGGAAGCACGCTGCTTGGAAGGGTATGAAGATGGCGAGTAGGTTAATCTACCTCGTTCGTCACGGTCAGTACCAGAGACTGTCCCCAGACGAGTTAGAGAGTGATTCAACAGCGGAGCAAGCTACCCGAGTCGAAGGTGGCTTGACGACCCTCGGGATAGAACAGGCCAGATTGACGGCACAGCGGTTGATGTCGTATCCCATCAGTGCCATCTACTGTAGCAGTCTGCGGAGAGCGGTTCAGACCGCCGAGATCATCGCCCAGGAGTTTCCTGGCATCCCACTGAGAAGAACACGGATACTGTGCGAGTGCATTCCCTGTGTTCCGCCCTCTATCTCCGAACTCTTCTCCGACGTACCATCCGAAGAGATCGCACGAGCTCGGGAGCAGGCTGACGAGGCGTATGGGAGGTACTTCAAGCAAGCTCGGGGGAAAGACAAGCATGAGATCGTGGTGTGCCATGGGAATCTGATGCGTTACTTCGTGAGTCGCGCTCTGGGGGTCGAGCCGGGAACCTGGGTCAAGATGGGCATCTTCAACTGTGGGATCAGTCAAATCAGGATCAGTCCCAAGCGGACGCAAGTGGTGTGTCACAATGATTCCGGACACCTTCCAGAGGACGAGAGGACGGCGAACTAGCTCAAGATGCCGGCAGTATGATCTCAGGAGTGAGTGCTGCTTAACTGGCGGATGCACCTGACGAGCTTGGGTGTCACGTGGTCTGCAGGGGAGCTGCCGCTTCGCGTCAGCAGCACACCCCGCGCCACCCTTGACGCTCGCGGGTTATGCGCAGTCCGTCAGGCCCGCGGCGCTCGCGGGGCACAGTCGATTGGAGGTGCGGAGATGGGCAAGCGCTCGACCTCGTCGAAGTGGCTGCTAGGTGCGGCGATCGCGCTGTTTGCGATTGCGCTCGTGCCTATCATTGGCGGTTCAATGCTGGGTGACAGGCGCATGATCTTCCTGCACGGAGGGTTCTTCGTCGGCGTAGGGGTCGTGCTGCTCGGTCTATCACTTGGTCTGAGACGGAGCTCGTCCGGCCAGGCGGCATGAGCGCCGAGGGACGGGGGCCCATCTAACGGACAGGCTCTCTGGCCTCAGGTGCCTGCGGTCTTCCCGGAGCAACACAGTCAGTATACGGAGTCCGGATCAGGGAACGGGACGATATACAAGGTGTGGTGGGACTGGGAGGGAATCGCGTTGAGGACATGCTTTGCAGAGGTAGCGTTCGCGGCGGTGCTGATTGGCTTGTCGACCGTCGCCTCCGCCGCTCCGGGGAAGGAGATCGGAGTGGAGCCGAAGATCGTTGATATGCCTCAGATGATCCTTGTTGGAGTCGTACAGGGAGCCCCCGATGCCAGCCAGCTGGACATCGGGGCGATGTGGCAGCGATTCACGGAACGCAGCGAAGAGGTGGCGAACACAATCGAGGATATCGGCTACGAGCTTCATATCCAGACCCCCGAAGAACCCTCCGTGCACTTCTGTCTGACAGGGGTCCAGGTAACCGAGCTCGGCTCGGTGCCGACGGACATGTTCGTGAAGGTGCTGCCCTCGTGCACGTACGCTGTGTTCACTCACCGGGTGGTCGAGGGGTATGCCAAGGTCTACGAGAGTATCAACGCGTGGCTGGAGTCATCAGAGTACGCGGAGGCACACCCATACGACTTCCAGCTCTACGATTCGCGCTTCAAGTCAATGGACGATCCCGCATCGCTACAGGACATCTACGTTCCTGTGCGGCTTGAGTAGAGAGCGCCGCGGTGTGGCTACTGCATTCGCGCCGCACCTAACTAGCATATGTAACCGACGAGCTTGGCTGTCACGCCGACCGCACCGCGGGCCAGCGCCCGCGACGCACACGCCGCGCCGGCCTTAACGCTCGCGGCTGACACGCGGTCCGTTGGACCGCACTCAAGACGGCAGTGACTGGCACTGCCCTTTCGGATATGGAGGGAGCCGTGGGAGTCAGGAAGGCTATCGTGGTCGGTGTGCTCGCTGGTCTCGTCATGGGCATGTTCCTCTTCGTTGTCGGTGGAGTCGCGTCGCGGGTGGTCTATGGACCTCAGATGGCCCCCGAGGGCAAGTTCGACCCCGAGCAGCTTAACGCTTGGTACTTCATCTGGACGAAGCTCGTCATGGGCGTGTTCTTCGGCGTGCTGTTCGCTCTCCTGTACGAAGGGCTGCCCTTGTCGCGTCGCATATCGAGCGTTCTGGGTGGGCTCAAGTACGCGTTCTGGCTGTGGGTCGTTGTCTACCTATGGGGTCTGTCGCACCCGCTGATGTACGAGACACTGGATGTGCGCAACCAGGTGTTCTGGCTCATCTACACGCTCGGCGGCTTCGTGGGATATGGGTTGGCGTTCGGGCAGGCGCACAAGCGGCACGCTCGGAGTGCGGCCTAACTAGCGTTCGCAGCCGACGAGCTTGGGCGTCATGTCGTCTGCAAGGGGGGCTGCTTCGCTCCGGCACACCCCGCGTCAGCCGGTAACAGGAGGACCTTCTCCAAACACCCTAGAGAGGATTCGTGATGCAAACAGACGTCAAGAGGAGCCGCGCGGCCGCAGTGCTCAGCGGCCTGTGTGCGTCACTTCTGGTGATCCTGTGCGTGGTCCTCGCTTTGGAGGTACTACTCAGGACCACGCATTTGTTCGGAGCGCGTCTGGCGTGGGCCGAGCCTGACGACCTCATCGTCTACCGTTTCACTGCCGGGTCTTCCTACTGGCAGTTCAAGGAGAACGATCACCCCATCTCGGGGAAGATCAACAGATGGGGCTGGCGGGACAGGGAACGGGAACTTGAGAAGCCGCCGGGGGTCTCCCGTGTGTGCTTCCTCGGAGATAGCATGCTGGCTGCCTTCGAGGTCGAGACTGATTCCACGTTCGTGGCCATCGCAGAGGATGAACTCAACGGCAGGAGAGGCTCCGCGGTGGAGATTCTGAACCTCGGTCTCCCCGGTGCCACCCAGACCGAGGAGTTGCTCGTTCTCCAGCACGATGTCATGCAGTTCTCTCCTGACATCGTCGCGCTGTTCTTCAACCCCGCGAATGACATAGGTGATGTGTCCAGGAAGACGCGTGGGCCCATGCGCGCGTACTTCGTGGTCAACGATGACGGCAGTCTCAGCCTCGACAGCGCTTTCACCCAGACTCGGCAGTACCGGATTCGGAGCGCGCTGAACGGTTTGAAGCATCGCTCCATCCTCGTCTCGTTGATTGCAGAGCGCTACAACCTTCTAGCAAGGGGCCGTCGTCTCGGTGCAGATCAAACCAGGGACCAGGGGTTTCCTCGGTACCTGAGATTGTGTACGGCGCAAGGTGACGCGCTCTATGCTGAGAACTACGAACTCAACAAGAGGCTGATCCGGGAAATGGCAACATGGTGTCAGGCCAGGGGTGTGTGCTTCCTCTTGGTTTGTGGAAGCTCCGTGTATGAGTCTCAGGACATCCGCGAGTACC
>JALGZG010000280.1 GCA_025782345.1 bacterium
ATTGGGGGAACCAGTGAGTCGACGTGGAACGGTGCTTGTGCTTTCCGTGCTGCTTCTGGCCTGCAGTTCCTGCACTGAGAAGGGACCTGGACCGGAGGAGACGCTGAGTTCCTTCTTGGATGCTCACCTGAGTGGGAGGCCGACCGACGCGTATGCTTGCTTGTCATCGTCCGACACCTCGACAATCTCTCTGGCGGAGTATTCCGATCGGCAAGATGGCATCGCTGACGTGCCCTTCGCAGGTTTCATGATGCAACATGTCACCTTCGACATAGCGTTGCTGGTCGTAGAGGGGGACTCAGCAGAGGCCGAAGTGGCCATCTCGATGCCGGATCCTGGAGAGGTATTCGGGGATCTTCTCGCGGCGCCACTAGCGTGGGTGTTCGGCGACGAGGACGCCATCCGTGAGGCGGAGGCGCGCCTGAATGAGAAGTACGCCGAGGGAGATGTCCCGATGACGACAACAACAGACGTGTACCACTTGGTGCGGGAGAACGGCACCTGGAGGGTACATCTTGACCTCGCGACAGCGGCTCAGGTGAGCGCTATGCTGGAGGAAGCTCGGGAGCTGGAGGAGAGTCATCTGCTTCGCGAAGCCAAGGAGAAGTACGAGGACGTTGTAGGCCTAGACCCGGATGCCGAAGAGGCGCTCAGCAAGATTGACGAACTCGCGCGCGAGATTCCGCTCTGGGAGGAGAGGCGTGCGTACATTGAGATGGTGACGCTGCGTGATGTGAAGGTGGGACAGACAACCCTGCGCGAACCGGGCGTATTCGGAGAGATCAAGAATGGAGGCGACCGGACTCTCGCACGGGTTGAGCTCACGATCTACTGCCTAGACGAAGGCGGGCAGCCAGTGTACGAGGAGCGGCACACACCCGTGACTGCGCTCTCCATCTGGGACAACTCCTCACTCAAGCCCAACTACTCACGCAAATTCGGATACGATCTTGAAGATGCACCATCGGATTGGGCAGGGGAGGTACGCGTGGAGGTTACCGACATCGAGTTCGAGGACTGAGTGGCAGCAGGTGCGGGGCGTGCAGTCGCTACCTAACTAGCGTATGCAGCCGACGAGCTTGGCCGTCACGTCGACTGCACCGGGCGCTGACGCGCCCGACGCACCCGCCGCGCCAGCCTTGACGCTCGCGGGTTATACGCGGTCCGTTAGCTGGCGCTGGAGGATTCGGTTCCCCCGACTAGATAACGTTCGGTAGTCCCCTGCGGTACCCGAGGGCGCGATTGACCTGGTCTCTGTCCAGCTGAGAGGAGACGAACACCGTGAAGCAGCTGCAGCCTGCCTGGGCGCTCATCGCCTCCGTGGCCCTGATCTTGGGAACCGGCGTCGAAAGCGGCCAGTCGATCGGGCACGTCGTAGGGTGGGGTTCTCAGGTCGTCGTAGAGCCCTATGGATTGGAGGGCCTCGTTGCGATCGCCGGGGGCTATGCCCACAGCTTGGGCCTCAGGTCCGACGGGGCCGTAGTGGCCTGGGGCAGCAACTACGACTATCAGTGCGATCTTCCCTCTCCGAATGCGGACTTCGTAGCAGTCGCGGCAGGACGTAGACACAGCCTGGCCCTCGCGTCGGACGGGACGATCGCACCCTGGGGAGACAACTACGCCGGCAAGTGCGATGTTCCCGCTCCGAACGCGGATTTCACCGCGGTTGCAGCTGGCCGAGATCACAGCCTCGGTCTCAAGTCGGACGGGAGGATCGTGGCGTGGGGGGCCGACCACTACGGGCAGTGCGATGTTCCCGCTCCGAACGCCGACTTCACAGCGGTTGCCGCGGGTGGTAACCACAGCCTTGGCCTCACGTCCCTCGGGACGGTTGTGGCCTGGGGCGACAGTAGCGAAGGGCAATGCGACGTTCCTGTTCCGAACGCTGACTTCGTTGCGGTCGCAGGGGGAGCACATCACAGCCTCGGCCTCAAGGCAGACGGGACGATCGTGGCCTGGGGGGACAACGGCGAGGGCCAATGCGACGTCCCAGTTCCGAACGCTGACTTCGTGGCGGTCGCGGGGGGCGGTGATCACAGCCTGGGCCTCAAGGCAGACGGGACAGTCGTCGCTTGGGGAGACAACGCAGACGGCCAATGCGACGTCCCGGCATCGAGCGCCGACTTTGTAGCGATCACGGGTGGCGGGCACCACAGCGTAGGCCTCACGTCCAACGCAACGGTTGTCGCTTGGGGACGCAACCGGTATGGCCAGTGCGGCGTCCCCCGTCCAAACGCTGATTTCGTGGCTGTTTCCTGCGGGTGGTTTCACACTATTGGACTCAGGTCAGGCGGTACGGTCGTCGCCTGGGGATACAACACCCACGGGCAATGCGACGTCCCGGAGCCGAACTCCGATTTCGTGAGTGTTGCAGGAGGATACTACCACAGTCTGGGCGCCAAAGCAGATGGGACCGTCGTGGCGTGGGGAGATTGCTGGGGGGAGTGCGACGTCCCTGAGCCCAATGAGGACTTCGTGGCCGTAGCCGCTGGAGGTTACCACAGCGTCGGTGTCAAGTCGGATGGGACGATCGTTGCCTGGGGGAGAAACCAAGAGCATCAATGCGACGTACCCCCCGACAGCGCGGGCTATGTGGGGGCCGCCGCGGGCATCCTCTACACACTGGGTCTCACTTCAGACGGCAGGATTCTGGCTTGGGGTGACACCACGCACGGGCAGTGCGACGTGGTCACTCCGAACGAGGGCTTCGTGGCGGTGGCATCCGGTTCGTACCATGGCATGGGCCTGAGATCGGACGGAACGATCGCGGCGTGGGGTTTCAACGACTATGGGCAATGCGACATCCCTGCTCCAAACGCTGACTTCGTGGCACTCGCGGGGGGCTCTCAACACAGCCTGGGGCTCAAGTCCGATGGGACGATTGTAGCCTGGGGGCATGACGGATTCGGTAGAATCGACGTTCCTCTACCGAATGAGCGTTACGCGGCTGTGGCAGCAGGTGTAGTTCACAGCCTGGCTGTCAGGGAGCTTGACACGCCTGTGGAGTCGTTCTTCTACGCTGCGCTGGACGGTTCAGACCAGGCTGTCGTTCTCAGATGGTCGGTACCGGATCTGCCCGGGTGCTCTGGCCTTCTGGTGTACCGCAGCGTCTCCGAATGCGGTCCATGGAGATGTATCACTGATAGTCCGTTGCCCTGCGCGTACTCGGGGAGCTACGTCGACGAGACCGCGTGGCCTGGCGGGACGTTCTGGTACGAGCTGCGCGTACTGATGCCGTCCGGAGAAGAGGCGCTCGCAACGGACGTGCGCGCGTCGGTGAGCGTGCCGGGAGAGCTCTACGCCGGGTTCCGGTACGTGAGACCCAACCCCGCGAGCACCCAAGCGAGTATAGGATACTCGCTTCCCGAGCGGTGGCGGTCTGCTCGACTGTCGGTGCACGACGTGGCAGGCCGGCTCGTGCGAAGGCTGGACCCCACGGCAGGAACTCGTGGCTTCGTCGCAGTCGACTGGGACGGGACCGCCGATTCCGGGAAGCGGGTCGCGTCCGGAGTGTACTTCATCTGGCTTCAGGTGGATGGTGAGGCGGCCACGCAGAGGGTGGTTCTGCTGCGCTGATTCGAGCGGCAGTGCTGACTCTGGGTCGCGCCAGCTAACTAGCGTATGCAGCCGACGAGCTTGGTTGTCACGTCGGCTGCAGGCGCGGCTTCGCCGCTGGCACCCGCCGCGCCAGCCTTGACGCTCGCGGCTGATACGCGGTCCGTTAGCCGGCATCGGCTGTGGCAGTAGCCTGGTCTGAGAAGGAGTGACGATGGCTCTTCCCGACGGTTGCGACATCGACAAGCTGGCCGA
>JALGZG010000305.1 GCA_025782345.1 bacterium
TTCTGGTACAAGGTTTCCTCGGAGGCCGGCTACGACTACCTGCGCTTCTATGTCGATGGGAGTGAGATCAGGAGCTGGGCCGGGACGGTGTCCTGGGCGCAGTACACCTACGCGGTCGACAGCGGCGAGCACACGTTCAAGTGGTCCTACACCAAGGACGGATCGGTCAGCAACGGAAGCGATGCGGGCTGGGTCGACTTCATCGAGTTCCCGACCCTGGGCGAGATTCCGCAGCCGATCGTGACCGTCGCCCCGGCTTCCATCGAAGAGACGGTCGCTCCAGGCGATGTCCAGCACGCCGGCATTACGCTGGGTAACGTGGGCGAGGCCGATCTCGAGTACTCCGCCAGCATCCAGTATCAGGACGGACCGACGGCCGGCTTCGGCGGGCCCGACGACTTCGGCTACAGCTGGGTCGACAGCGACTACGCGGGTGGTCCGGTCTATGACTGGCAGGACATCTCCGGTATCGGAGACGTCGTCGGCGATGACAACAACTTCGGTCCGTTCCCGCTGGGCTTCGGTTTCTCGTTCTATGGAGAGATCCACGACTCGATTCGCGTCGGCACCAAGGGATGGTTGTCGTTCACGTCAGAGTCCGGAACCTACACTAACCAGCCGATCCCGACTGCTCTGGAACCAAACAACATGCTGGCGCCGTTCTGGGACGACCTCAGTCCCAATCTCGGTGGTACCGTCTACTACTTCGCCGACGTCGGGAATGACCGGTTCATCGTTCAGTGGGACGCCGTAATACACTTCCCCGACGGCCCACCGGAGACCTTCCAGGCGATATTGAACTCCGACGGCTCCATCATCTATCAGTACCAGACGGTATCCGACGACAGCGAATGCACCGTCGGTATAGAGAACGCCGCTGGTGACGACGGCCTGCAGGTGGTCTACAACGCCGCAGGCTACCTGCACGATGGTCTGGCGATTCGGTTCGCCGTCGAGCCGAGTCTGGCCTGGCTCAGTGTTACGCCATCGTCCGGGACCATCGAGCCGCAAGGAGAGGCCCTGCTCGACGTGACCATGAACGCCACCAATCTCGGGGAAGGCGTCTACTACGCCGACCTGTCCTTCGCCACCAACGATCCGGACAACTCCGTGGTCGTTGTCCCGGTCACCTTGACGGTGACCCCCGTGACGGGGATCGGTGACGAGCTGCCGCGGGTCGCGGTCTTCTTCGGTGCGGTACCGAACCCGTTCAATCCGATGACCAGCTTGCGCTTTGATCTTCCGTGCGACAGCCGTGTCGAGTTGAAGGTCTACGACGTCGCGGGTCATCTGGTTCGATCGCTCGTTTCCGGGTCGCGGCCGGCCGGCGCCAACAACGTGCGTTGGAACGGGACGGACAATGCTGGCCACGCCGTCGCATCGGGCACGTACTTCGCCCGCCTGGTCGTTGATGGTCAGGCGGAGATCAAGTCCCTGACGCTCGTGCGGTGAGTTTGGGACGCGGGTTACATGGATGAACACTCTGGTTTGTGGATGTCGGCCCGCTGCCTTCAGGCAGCGGGCCGACTCGCGCTGTGGGGTGACACCCGAGGCTGCGGCCATCGACCTTCTTGATATTCGCGACGACCGGTGGTATTCTTGGACTGTATCGTTGCCGTCATCCCCCCGGCTGTTCGTCTCTCCGCGCCGCCAACACTCCCGGCCGGGCCACGCTCGTTTCCTCCAACAGACAGGAGGCCCCCATGCGCAAGGCACACGTTCTCGCACTCACTCTGACACTCCTCACCGCTCCGGTTCTCGCGTGGGCGGACGTGCCGGTGGAACTCATCTGGGAGACGCCCTCCTACGGGCATCATGTGCGCTGTGTGAGTGCCATCGAGGATCAGGAGGGCTTCGTTCCCGGCGAGCCCGACGTGCTCGTGGAGATCGACAACACGGGCGACCCGACCGGTCACCTCAAGCTGCTCAGAGGTGCTGACGGCGAGGTTCTCTGGGGATGCTCTCCTCCGGGCGGCGTGAGCGGCGGCTGCGGATACGGAGACATGTGCCTCACGTCCGCGCCCGATCTGAGCGGTGATGGTGTGCACGAGGCGTTGCTCGGGACCTCGTGGGGCGGGCGCACCGCGTACGCGCTCATCGCCAACGACGGCGGGAGGATCCTCTGGGATTTCGACACCTACGCCGACGACCCGCCGTCGGGGTGGATCTACAGCATCGACTGGATCAACGACGTGACGGGTGATGGCATTCCCGAGGTGATCTTCGGCTGCGGCAGCGACAACAACAGCGCATACTGCGTGGACGGCGCGACCGGCGTGATGCGATGGAAGTTCGCCGCGCCCGACGCCGTCTACCAGGTCGCGCGCATCGGGGACGTCAACGGAAACGGAACAGACGACGTCCTGATCGGCACTGGGGATCCCTACGCCGACTACACGTACTGCGTGGACGGTGGCAGCATCGGGTACCCCTCCTACATCTGGAGCTTCTACGTCGGAGCCTCGACCTTCTCGGTCGCGGGGACGGACGACGTCAACTACGACGATGTTCCGGACGCCCTCGTGGGAACGTGGGACGCGAGCGGCACCGTGTACTGCGTGAGCGGCGCCGACGGTTCGGAGATCTGGTCGTACCCCGTCGGGAGCTACCAGTATGTGATGCGCGTGATTCCCATCGAAGATCTGAACGACGACGGCCTCGCGGACGTGCTGGTGGGTTCGTGGGACAACGCCATCATATGCCTGGACGGCCGGACGGGTACTGAACTCTGGAACGTCCCCACTGGAACGACGAACGGCGGCGACGTGTGGACCATCTGGCCGATGGGGGACGTGGACTACGATGGCTACGCCGACGTGATAGCGGGGTCATTCGATCTCAAGGCCTACTGCGTGAGTGGCCGCACTGGCGCGCTCCTCTGGGACTACACGGTGGGCAACCGCGTCTACTCCGTGCGCTCGATCGGGGACGTCAACTCCGACCAGGTCGGCGAGGCGCTCGTCGGGACGCAGTACTACGGTGGCACCGGAGGAAAGGTCTACTGCCTGGACGCCGACGGCGACGTGACCGGGGTGGCTCCCGTTGCCGAACTCACGTGTGAGATCGACGGGGAGACCGTGGTCCTGTCCTGGAGCTTCGACGAGGCGGCAGGGCTTGTGGGATTCAACGTCTATCGGATGATCGTAGAAGAGACCGAGTCACACGCCGCGCTGCGACAGCGGCTGACGGAGCGGGGCACGTTCAGCGTGCGCGAGGCGCTCGCGGAGCGGGCGGGACTCGGGACCGGGAGCGGTGGTAGAGAGAGCGGCTTCGTCCGGCTGAACGGCGAACTTGTCCAGGGATGCTCCTACATCGACGCGAGTGCCGTCGACGGCGTGCGCTACTCCTACATGGTCGGTGCTGTGACCGATGGCGGTAGCGAGGTGCTGACTGGTCCCGTTGACGTACTGGCGGACTTCCGGGTGGGCGAGCTGTGGCTCGCACACGCGACCCCGAATCCGTGCCGCGCCTCGGCATCGCTCGAGTTCGCGGTCCCCGCGGGCACGCGCGCTGAGTTGGGGATATACACGCCCGGCGGGCGTCTGGTGAGGAGGCTCGCGGCAGACGGGGGCAGAGGGACCGTCGTCTGGGACGGTCGCTCTGGCGAAGGCGAGCCCGTGGCTCCGGGAATCTACTTCGTCAGGCTGAAGGCCGCGGCGAAGAGCGTACACAGGAAGGTCGTTCTGCTCCGATAGGCTCGTCGCGATCGCGTAGAACATCGAAGCGGCCACCCGACGCTCACTGCGTCAGGTGGCCGCTCTGTTTTCTCCGCGTGTGCCTACTCTACCGGTAGAGCGACTT
>JALGZG010000329.1 GCA_025782345.1 bacterium
ACCTCACGGTCAACCTGATGCGCCGGTACGGCATCGAGGGGATGCGGAGACGCATCAGCCGGACAGCGCTCTTCGGGGACCTGACCCGCGGGGACACGGTCATCGGGGACGAGGCTCGGGAGGGGATGAAGCGCGTTCTTAGGGACATCCGCGACGGTACCTTCGCCCGAGAGCTCCTGGAGGAGCAGAAGGGTGGGGGAAAGACCATCGACCGGCGTATGAAGGAGGAGTCCGAGCGGCTCATCGAGGAGATGGCCCGGACGCTCGCCGAGGTCGCGCACGGGGAGGAGTAGGGCGGCGCGGTCGGGCCGGCAGCGGCTCGGCGTGACTCCCGCTTGATGGGGCCGCGGGGAGGAGTAGGGCGGCGCGGTCGGGCCGGCAGCGGCTCGGCGTGACTCCCGCTTGATGGGGCCGACCCGGCGCAAGCCCCCTCACCGAAACACCTTGACAGGCTGGACCAGTTGGACTAGAATTTGCATTGTCCGGGGGAAGAGCGGACACTGCTTCCAAGAAGTAGCCCATCCGAAGCGCACCGTCCCAATCCAGAAGCACACCGAGGATTCCAAGTGTAACTTCGCTCCTAAGGCCCGATATACGACATGGATACGGCTGGCGGCCGGGTTCGCCCGCCGGTACCACCTCACAGCACCATCTACCTAAGGTAAGGGAGTAATGGAAGAGAAGAACCCCAAGACTGCGTCGAAGACGACCAGCACCAGGAAGACAGCGTCCAGGACGACCACCGGGAATCCCAGGACGACCGCCGCGAATTCCGGAACGACGGCCTCCAGGACCAGCGTGAGATCTGAAGAGCCGAAGGCCGCGCCGGCGAAGACAGCGCGGGCCAACGGGAAGAACGCCGCCGCCGAGTCCAAGACCCGCACGCCGAACAAGGCGATGAGCGGCAACAGCGAGAACCTGGACATCGGCGAGCTCAAGGCGAAGACCATCAAGGATCTGGTCGCCTACGGCGCGTCGCTCAAGATCGAGGGCGTGGGCGGGCTTCGCAAGCAGGACCTCATCTTCAAGATCCTGGAGGGGCAGACCCAGCGGAACGGGCTCATCTTCAGCGAGGGCGTACTCGAGATCCTGCCTGACGGCTACGGGTTCCTGCGGTCGCCCGGCTACAACTACCTGCCGGGTCCGGACGACATCTACGTCAGATAAAAAGATTCGACCTCCGGAAGGGCGACGTGGTCAGTGGTCAGGTCCGTCCGCCGAAGGAGAACGAGCGCTACTTCGCGCTCCTGCGCGTCGAGGCCGTCAACCACGAGAACCCCGAGATGGCCAAGACGAAGATCCTCTTCGAGAACCTCACTCCTCTGTATCCGGAGGAGAAGTTCACCCTCGAGGTCGACCCGAAGGACATGACCACGCGCGTCATCGACCTCTTGACGCCGGTAGGGAAGGGCCAGCGCGGCCTCATCGTGTCGCCGCCGAGGGCGGGCAAAACGGTCATCCTTCAGAAGCTGGCCAACAGCATTACGACGAACCATCCCGAGGTGATGCTCATCGTGCTGCTCATCGATGAGCGTCCCGAGGAGGTCACCGACATGCAGCGCTCGGTCAAAGGCGAGGTCATCAGCTCGACCTTCGACGAGCCGCCGGAGCGCCACGTCCAGATCGCGGACATGGTCATCGAGAAAGCCAAGCGCCTGGTCGAGCACCATCACGACGTCGTCATCCTGCTGGACTCCATCACGCGTCTGGCGCGCGCGCACAACACGGTCGTGCCGCACTCGGGCAAGATCCTGACGGGCGGAGTCGACAGCAACGCGCTCCAGCGCCCGAAGCGATTCTTCGGCGCGGCGCGGAACACGGAGGACGCGGGCAGCTTGACCATCCTGGCCACGGCGCTCGTCGACACCGGCTCGCGCATGGACGACGTGATCTTCGAGGAGTTCAAGGGCACGGGCAACATGGAGATCGTGCTGGACAGGAGGCTCACCGACCGCCGCATCTACCCGTCCATCGACATCCTGAAGTCGGGCACGCGGAAGGAGGAGCTCCTGATATCGAAGGAGAACATCAGCCGCCTCTGGGTTCTCCGGAAGTTCGTCAGCGATCAGACGCCCGTCGGGGCGATGGAGTTCCTGCTGCCGACGTGCGGGCGTCTGTGGTACCATAGCAGGGCTGTGCAGCACCTGCGTGTTGCAGCAGGGTCGCGAGGGAGATCTCGCGAGTGAGCGGCGCATTGCCGCCCGGCGGACCTCTACTTCGGCCGGGGCGCCACGGGACCTGGGAACCGCGCGAGGGCGCGGCCGGACAGATAGCACAAAGCCAAGAGAGTCACACGAGGGAGAAGGCCATGAGGAAAGACATCCATCCGAAGTACGAGGAAGCCACCGTGAAGTGCGTCTGCGGGAACACGTTCACGACCCGCTCGACGGTCAAGGAGATCAGCGTCGAGATCTGCTCGGCCTGCCATCCGTTCTTCACCGGCACGCAGAAGCTCGTCGACAGCGCGGGCCGTATCGAACGCTTCATGAAGAAGTACGGCAAGGACTACGTGGCGGCCGAAGACGAGCCGAAGGCGAAGCCCAAGGCCGAGGCAAAGCCGGCTGAGAAGGCCAAGGCTGAGAAGCCCAAGGCCGAGGCAAAGCCGGCTGAGAAGCCCAAGGCCGAGGCGGAGCCTGCGGAGAAGCCCAAGGTCGAGGCGAAGCCTGCTGAGAAGCCCAAGGCTGAGGCAAAGCCTGCTGAGAAGCCCAAGGCTGAGGCGAAGCCCAAGGCTGAGAAGCCTGCGGAGAAGCCCAAGGCTGAGGCGAAGCCGGCTGAGAAGGCCAAGGCTGAGAAGCTCGCGGAGCCTGCCAAGGACGAGAAGACCGAAGAGACACATTCGGAATAGCCAATGGCGAAGACGGGTAACCCTCTCAGGGTCTACACGCTCGACGGCCTCCCCGCGGAGGTCGTCGCGGTTGCGTTCGCGAAGACCTCACGCGTTCCGGACTCCTTCGACGACATC
>JALGZG010000266.1 GCA_025782345.1 bacterium
TTGATCATCTGCACCCGCGGAGCGTTGTCGAACGTGTCGCGCTTCGATAGCAGTGACGACAGCTTGTCCTGGAAGCTCATGTGCGCCTCTCTGGTAGCCAGGTGACCGGTGGCTTGGTAGCTCGTGGCCAGTAGCTCGTAGCCAGTAGCTCGTAGCCAGTAGCTCGCAACTCGTGACCAGCGCCGTCCGCCGGGGCCGCACCGCACTCCGTCGCATGAACGCTGAAGCGTCCATGATATACGAACATCACGCCGCGCGGGAAGAGCGAAGGCATGCCAACAATAGCGGAGCATATGGGCTTGACTGAATCCCGTTCGTACAACACAATGGGTTCAATCCAAATGACATAGTCAGGCAACCGCTGCTGACGCGAAGTTCAATTCCCACCAGATCCCCGGTTACCGGGGGAAGGAGGTGCACAGGATGAACGCTCTCACGAGGACGGGGGGCGCGCTCGTTGTGCTCGTCTGCCTCACGGCGGCCCTGCTGGCGCTGAACTCGCCCGCCCTGGCCGTCAAGCGCGGCACGGAGTCGGTCAACTGCGGTGGAGCTGCTTCGGCCTCAGCGTCGTATAGGGCCCACGACACCACCGGCCAGTGCCCAGTCGGGCCCGTCGGCGAGGGCGGCGGCATGAGAATCTACGACGGATTCTGGCTGACGCTGCCAAGCATCAACGTGCCGGTCCAGGGCGCGGTCTTCGCGGTGCTCTCCGATGCCGGCACGCCGCTCGTCCGCTGGACCGTCGGCTCGGTCGCCGGCCTGACGGGATTCAATGTCTACAGAGCCACGGCCGAGGAGGGCGCGTACGAACTCCTGAACGACGAGCCGCTCCTGGCCGAGTCACCGGGCAGCTACGAGGACACGACCACCTGGCCGCAGACCACGTTCTGGTACGAGGTGCGTGCGGTCCTTCCTGACGACACAGAGGACGTCGTGGCCGGTTCGCCCGCAATGGTGACCACGGAGGGCACCCTTGCCCTCGCACTCTTCCCGTTCCGGCCGAACCCGACGTCGGGCTCAACGGCGATCAGCTTCGATATCCCCGACCACAGAGGGGATGTTCACCTCGTCATCTACAACGTTCGCGGGCAGCTCGTGCGAACGGTCCTCGACGGACCGGTCGACCGCGGACGACACGAGAGAACCTGGGACGGCAACGACGACCACGGCCGACCGGTGGCGTCCGGTGTCTACTTCGCCCGGCTCCTGGCCGACGAGAGGACGAGCGACCAGAAGGTGATGGTGCTGCGCTAGCGCGACACTGCCCAATCGAACGGAGGTAGTACCATGCTGTTCCATCGAACGCTCATCGTGGCCCTGCTGGCAGCGTTTGTGCTCGCGACAGCTGCCATTTGCACGGCCCAGATCCCCCAGAAGATGAACTACCAGGTGATGCTGACGAACGACCTCGACGAGCCGCTCGCGGACCAGGTAGTGTCGCTCTTCTTCACTATCTACGACGAACCGGGGGGCGGAACGCTGCTGTGGTCGGAGCCCCCTTTCGACGCGACGACGAACTCCATCGGCGTGGTCTCCGTGATCCTTGGGGAAACCTCACCGCTCGCACCGGCCATCTTCGCAACTCCGGTGTGGATGCAGGTCGCGGTCAACGGCCAGACGCTGTTGCCCAGGCGCGAGCTGGTCTCCTCCCCCTCCGCGCTCCAGGCTGGAAACGCTGCCACGCTCGCGAGCGTGAGCGCCGAGGCCTACGTCCTCGACGATGATCTGAGCGACGTGGGCGCCATCAACACTCCCGACAACCCCGTGGATTGGACGAAGCTCAAGAACGTCCCAGCGTGTTTCGCTGATGGGGTGGACCACACCGGCAGCGACGCCGACGGTCACTCGCTTGACGCTGACGACGGCTACCCGACCGACGTCGTCTACGTCCACGGAGACGGTATCGTGACGGTCGGCGACCCGGTGGCGGTCTACGGCTCCCCCAAGCTTCAGGTGTTCGGTACGCCAGACGAGACCGCCGCCTACTTCAAAGCGAGCACCGGTACCATCTTCGAGGTGGGTATCTTCGCCAGATCCGACTCGAGCAGCGCTATCATCGGCAACTCCAAGACCACTGCCGACTACTACGCAGCCAGCCCAGCCGCGGTCGTCGGTGTCGCCGACATGGACGCACAGGCTGGGGCGTTCTTCGCGAATGGCGACGGCGACGGCGTCTACGCGACTTCCTGGGGCGCGGGCGACGCGCTCTACGCCTGTGCCTGGGGTGGGGGGCGCTCCGGCTACTTCGGTCGTGGCGGCGTCGAGGTGGAGCTCCCAGACGCGAACCTCTGGCCAGCACTGCAGGTCACGAACCTCGAGGCATCGTGGTATGGCGATTGCCTGCACCTGGACTCTCAGCCCGGCTGCCGCACGGACTCGCACACGCTGGACTCCCACTGCTACAACGGGCAGGCGGGGTACTTCGCCAAGGAGACGAACGACTACACGTATGCCGTGATGGTCGCCTCACCCGACTATGACAAACCCGGTCTGTACGTGTTTGGGTACATCTACGCCACCAGCCTGATGGCGCGGGAGGTCGAGACCTCTCGCGGCAAGGAGGCCGTCTTCAGCCTTTCCTCCCCCGAGGTCGAGATGGTCTCCTCGGGCAAGGGCCGGCTCTCGGCGGGCGCTGCTCGCATCGACTTCGACCGCACCTTCGCCGAGTCCATCACGGGCCCGGATGATCTCCGCATCACCGCCACGCCCGTCGGAGGTTGGAGCGCTCTCTACGTCGAGAACATTGACGCGGACGGCTTCGAGCTGAGGTCGGAATCCGGCAGGACCGATGTCGAATTCCACTGGACCGCCGTAGGCCGCGCGGAAGGACACGAACGCTCCCCGGAGATAATCATCCCGGATCACGAGGAAGAAGAGAGGCTCCTGAAACTCAAGGAAGCGGAGATGAAGTCGCACAGGCCGCCGAGAGACAGACCCGAGCGTCCGGGCGTGGTAGCGGCGGAGAACCAGTAGCAGACCCAACAGGGAGGCGCAGTATCGACCGCATAGTCCTTTCCTTCTGCATGCTGAGCCTGCTGCTCCTCATCGGGCAGGTCATCCGGACCAAGGTCCGGTGGACACAGAAGCTGCTCCTCCCCGCCTCGGTCATAGGCGGGCTCCTCGGGCTCGTCGTCGTTCAGCTGATGCAGCGCTACGCACCGGGCTCGGAGTCGTTTGTCGGGGACGCGACGGCCGGCTGGAGCAAGCTGCCGAGCTTCCTCATCAACATCGTCTTCGCGACGCTCTTCTTAGGGGTAGCCATCCCGCCGCTCAGGAAGGTCTGGCGCATCGCCGGCCCGCAGCTCGCGTTCGGTCAGATAGTGGCGTGGGGACAGTACGCCGTGGGCATCGGTGTCACTCTGTTTGTGCTCGCGCGCATCTTCGACATACCACCGATGTTCGGCGCGATCATCCCGATCGGGTTCGAGGGCGGCCACGGCACGGCGGCGGGGCTCGCACCGGTTTTCGCCGACAAGGGGTGGGCCGAGGGCGCGGACCTCGCGCTCGGCTCCGCGACGGTAGGCGTTGTCGCGGGCGTGATCGTGGGAATGGCCCTGGTCAACTGGGCCGCGCGCAAGCGCTACTGCAAGGGCGCCGCCGAGCAGCGCGACAGCCACGAGATCGCGGGAGACGGCATCGTCCCGACGGACGAACGCACCGAAGCGGGGAAGCTCACGTTCCGCTCGGAGTCGGTCGAGACGCTCGCGATGCACCTCGCGGTCGTCGCGGTCGCAATACTCATCGGCTACATCCTCAAGAAGGGACTCACGGGGGTCGAGAGCTTCCCGCTATTCCCGCTCGCGATGGTCGGAGGAGTGATACTCCAGAAGCTCTTCGACCGGTTCGACAGACGGCAGGTCCTGGACAGGCGGCTGATGCGCCGGCTTCAGGGGCTCTCGCTCGACTACCTGGTCGTCGCTGCGCTCGCCACGCTCAAGATCGAGGCCATCATCACGAACATTGTCCCGTTCCTCATCCTGATGCTGGTCGGCATCGCGTGGAACGTCTGGTGCGTGATGTTCCTCGCGCGCAGGATGCTCCCCGACTTCTGGTTCGAGCGCTCGATAGCCGAGTTCGGGCAGTCGACCGGCGTCACGGCGACGGGCATTCTCCTGCTCCGCGTCGCTGACCCGAAGTTCGAGACCAAGGCGCCCGACGCGTTCGGCTACAAGCAGCTCCTCCACGAGCCGTTCATGGGAGGCGGCCTCTGGACGAGCACGGTCGTGCCTCTTCTCTACATC
>JALGZG010000117.1 GCA_025782345.1 bacterium
GTTCTGGCTCGAGCTGGACGGCCGCGTGATCGCATTTCTGTACGGGGCCGTCCACAATGGGACGTACTACGCGATGAAGACGTCCTACGATGAGAAATTCTCCCGGTTGTCCCCCAGTGTGAGGCTGTTTTACGAAGCCGTCCGCCACACATTTGGCGCAGGGCTTGCACGCTTTGATTTTCTTGGCGAGCGGGCGCCCTGGAAGGACCATTGGGCGAACGGATGGCTTGAGCACGTCAACGTCCGGTTGTATCCTGACACGGTGAGCGGTCGTGCCGCTCACCTGATCGACTCACGATTGAAACCTCTTGTCCGCCGCGCGCGGGACCGCCGCGCGAAGCTCTGACAGGCGGGCCAGAGCTGTCTTACGGGGAACAACTGTGACCGAAGAAAACCTGTCCGAGCCCATCCAGGACGAGCAGAAGCAGTACCTCTCCAAGGTGACCAAAGAAGCCGGCTTCGCCTTCACCGGCAAGGTCTTCGGCCTGATGTTCGGGTTCGTCGCCCAGGCGATCTTCGCGCGGCTCCTCGGGGCGGACATCCTTGGTGTGTTTGTTCTGGGCTGGACCATCGTCTTCGGCGTTACCATCCTCACGACCCTGGGTTTCGAGCTCAGCCTCGTCCGGTTCATGTCGAAGTACCACTCCTCCGGCCGCCCCCGTGAGGCCCGGGCCGTGTTCCTGCTGGGTGTGCGTCTGAGCGTGGTGGCTGCCGCCATCGGAGCTGTCGGCATCGTCCTGCTGCGCGCCCCGCTCGCGCACCGGGTCTTCCACGAGTACCGGTTGGAGCGGGTTCTCCTCTGGATCGCGCTCGCGGTGATCCCCTACAGCTTCATGCGCATTCTCTCAGGAGCCCTTCGCAGTCTCAAGGACATCCGGAGTTTCATCATCGGCTTCGACGTGTCACACCGGGTCTTCAGATTCGTGCTGTTCATCGCGCTCTACTACATGGGTCTCAGGCTCTACGCAATCGTGGGTGCCACCATCAGCGCCACCTTCCTGTCGGCGGGCCTGCTGGCCTTCTTCCTGAGGCGCAGGGGTCCGTTCCTCTTCGACAGAACGGTTGCTCCAGCGCCCATACCTAAGAAGGGTATCGTAGTCTACTCCACCGCCATGCTGACCGATTCGTTCTTGGCATTCGCCACGCAGAGCAGCGGGCGCATCGTGATCGGGATATCCCTGGCGTCGGCCGACGTCGGCGTCTACAACTTGGCCGCCGTGGTGAGCTTGCTCGTAGTACTCGTTCCGATGTCGTTCAACGCCATCTTCGCTCCGGTGATCTCCGACCTCTACCATCGCGATCGATTAGATCTTCTGCAGCAGCTGTTCCGCTCCGTGACTCGCTGGAGCATCATCCTGTCGCTGCCGATCTACCTCTGGATCGTGGTCGCGGGAGAGACGACGCTGGGCGTCTTCGCGCCGGAGTTCGTGCGCGGCTACGATGCGCTGGTGCTGTTGTCCACCGGGTTGCTGGTCGCGGTCAGCACGGGTCCGGTCGGCCCATTCCTGGCCATGACCGGCTACCAGAAGTGGAACGTTTACGATGCCGTCGCGCTCGCCGTGATCTCGGTGGGTCTGAACGTCGTCCTCGTGCCGAGGATGGGCATTGCGGGCGCCGGTCTGGCGGTCGGGTTGGCGCAGGCCCTCGTCAATATCGCCCGTCTCATTCAGGTGAGGCTTCTCCTGAAGATCAGCCCCTACGACAGGTCAAGCGTGAAAGTTGGTGCGACCGCAGCAATTGCACTTGTTTTGGCTGTCGTCGCGCGCCTGCATCTTGTGATACCCGATGGAGTCGGGTGGTCCTTCGCCACGGCGGTGGCGGGCGCGACGGTCGTGGCCCTCTTGACTATCGCGATGGGCGTTAAGGAAGAGGACAGGTTGGTGCTGGCAACCGTGCTGCGCAAGGTGCGCCGCTCGAGAGGGGGAGCGTAGGATGATCACTCGAAAGGTCGAGATACCCGAGGAGATCTTCATTGAGCTCGAGGAGCTCCTCCCGAAGCTGGACATGAGCTCGGTCGAGGAATGCGTCACGTTCATCCTGACGTCGCTTCTGTCAGGCGAATTCGACGAAGGCGAGCTGTCCGGGGAAGAAGAAGAGCAGATGAAGGAGCGCCTCGCGGACCTGGGCTATATGTAGCCGCTACACGGGCCGTCCGCACCGTGTCCGCACCGTGCTCCAGGGAGTCCAGAAATTGTCCTCTCCGAATATCATTCTCATCACGCTGGACGCGATGCGCGCCGACCTGCTGGGTAGGGAGCGCAACGGTCGCCTGCTTACGCCCAATCTCAGCGAGTTCGGGTCGGAGGGCCGCGTGTTCACACGCGCGGTGGCCGCAGGGATCCCCACGTACTTCAGCTTCCCGCCGATGTTCCGCGGCGGTCTCGCGCTCGATGGTGGGAAGGTCATCGGGCTGCCTGTCGGGACGACCACCTTCGTCGAGGAGCTGTCCGGACGTGGCTACAGGACCGCAGCCGTCATCGCCTCCAACCCCTATCTGAGCCACTACTACAGGTACGACGCAGGGTTCGACGTGTTCGATGACTTCTACGCGTCGGACCTTGAAGAGCGCAGCCGGCGGGAGAGGCGGAGGTTCATGAGGCTCGTGAAGAGCGTCGCGGGCGGGAGTGTGAGCGCGCGGCTCAGGCGCGCCAAGGCGAAGTACAACCAGCTCCGCGAGTGTACGAGGGGCGCCAACCCGACTCTTCACGAGGGATGGCGCGCGGACAAAGTGACCGAGAGGGGACTGGCACTTGCGCGCGAGATGGACGGGGACCGGCCGTTCTTCCTCTGGCTGCACTACATGGACGTGCACGGGTACTTCTACGCGACGCAGGCCGACCGGCGCGCCGTCATGGGCGCATCCAGCCTCTTCGGTGACGCGCGCATACGGTGGAACAGGTATCGCTACATCGACCGCTGGACGGGCCAGATCAGCCGTTCAGAGGAGGAGCCGCCCGACAAGGCGATCGAGCACAACAGGGCCGACGAGGTGACCCTCACCGGCTTCTACGACGCCGCGATGCTCTACGCGGACAGGAGCATCGCCCCTCTGCTGGATTGGGCGAGGCGCTCCACGCGAACGGTCACCGTCGTCACGGCCGACCATGGCGAGCAGTTCTACGATCACGGGAAGATCGGGCACGCTCCGATCTCCGTCTACGACGAGGTCGCCCGCGTACCGCTTCTAGTCCACGGCCCCGGTGTCGAGTGTGGAGAGGTGAACGCTTGGGTGTCGCACTCGTCGATCCCCGTGAGCATCCGCGAGGTCGCAGGGCTTCCGAACGGCGTGGAGCACACCCCGAGCCTCCTCGCGGGCGCCCCGGGAGGCGAACCGGTCTTCACCGAGACCCTGCTCGGGGTACGCGCACCGTTCCCCAGGCGCAGGTTCGACGAGCACACGCTTCTCATCGCATGCAGGCGGGGTCCCCACAAGTACGTCTGGCGGGAGGAAGACGGTGCAGAGCAGTTGTTCGACCTTGATGCCGATCCCGGAGAGAAGGAGAACCTGATGGGATGGCCCGACGTCGCCGGCGTGGAAGCGGAGCTGAGAACCGCCGTGCGCGATCGGGCAGCGCGCATCGGTGTCCTCGACGCCCGGGCGAAGCTCAGCGAGAGTGTGCGGAAGCTGGGCAGGTCGATGGGTATCGGTGTTGGCGGTTACCGCGGGGGCGTGCCCTCCTCGTCGAAGTAGTCGAGTCTGTGGAGAGGCATGACCACGCTCGATGCGATGTTGGACAGATGGAGCGATATCCTCTTCAGGTAGCGCGCAAGCAGAG
>JALGZG010000002.1 GCA_025782345.1 bacterium
TGCGATGGGACGGTCGAGACAGCCGGGGTGTCGACGTTGGAAGCGGTGTCTACTTCTGTCGGGTGGAGGCGGATGGCCTCGACGATACCGCGAAGATGGTGCTGATCAGGTAATATGGAACGGTCGAGCCCGACCGTTCCATATGGTCTAGCCTCGGGGTTCGCCTCGTTCTGGAAGACGGGGCCGAAGTGGCGTGAAGCTGGCACGTGTTTCCATGGTTCGGTAAGGGGGGGTCTGTATGCGGCGCACTAACCGTATCCTGCTGGCGGTTCTCTGTATCTGCTGTGCAGGAGCGTTCGGCAGCGCGGGTTGCGGAGATGGAGGAACCCTTACCTCAGAGAGAGTTCTCCTCGTCGGAATCGACTCGGCCGACTGGGACGTCATAGACCCGCTCATGGCGGAGGGCAAGCTTCCCAATCTTAGGGCCCTTGTTGAGTCCGGCGTCTCGTGCGACCTTCACTCGCTCGAGCCCAAGCAGAAGTCCCCGACCATTTGGGCAACGATAGCCACCGGGAAGCTCCCCGAGAAGCATGGTATCACCGATTACGTCGACCCGCTGACCAAGAACCTCATGACCAGCAATGTGCGGACCGCGAGAACATTCTGGGACATCATCGGTGAGAGAGGTGTGTCAGTCGCCGTAGTAGGGTGGCTGATCACCTGGCCCGCCGAAGTAGTCAACGGATACATGGTCACGGACTACTTCCGCCATTCGCCCAGGCCGGATCGCCCTCTGCCGGAGCATCTGACGTATCCGGACGCCCTCATGGAGGAGGTTGAGCCGCTACGCGTGGCCGGCGACGACATCACTGACGAAGACCTGAGTAGGTTCATCAGCCTGGACGCGGCGATGACTGCGGACGAGGCTCAGCGGCTTTCCGTCGACCAGATGTTCATGGAGATGCGCGCCATGAACGAGCTGGAGCGGCGGGCGGACGTCCTGGGGAACATACTGGCGGGCGACCGGACGTTCCTCAACGTCATGCTCCACCTCATGAAGGTGCATCCCACCGACTTGTCCGTCGTCTATCTCCGGGGCGTTGACACCGCGAGTCACAAGTTCTGGGCAGATGCTCACCCCGGCGAGGTGGGCTTCCCCGTTTCGCAGACGGAGAACCGCGTCTTCGGTCGCACCGTGGAGCGCTACTATGAATACGCGGACGAGATGCTCGGCGAGCTCGTTGACGACTTTGGCGAGGGGACCATCCTTGTGTGCTCCGACCACGGGTTTGAGGGACCGAAGCCCGGCCAGCCGCCCGGGGGCATCAACGACCACGGACCGATTGGGATTCTAGTGATGGCAGGCGACGCATTCAGGGACGGAGTCCGGATTCCCGAGTACAGCGTGAAGGACATCACGCCGACGCTTCTGACCCTCTTGGGAATGCCCGTCGGCGATGACATGGATGGCTCCGTCATCGAGGATGCGTTCGAGCCCGCCTTCTTGCGTGACCACCCCGTGACGAGCATCCCAACGTACGAGCGTACGGAGTAACCCAAGACGGCTCCCGTTGGTGCGATCGCCCTGCTCCTTTGACGACCTTCGTGCTCCGTGGTATCCTCCCTCATGGACATCACCCGCCAATGCGCCAGAGCTTGTCGCTCGAGCCGGAGCAAGAGGGACTCCCGTGAGCAAGAAGACGAGGAACAAAGGGAAGAGCCGAGACCGCAGGGCACAGACCAAGATTACCGGACGGCGCGCCTCCGGTCCGCCACGGAAGCGCAATCCCCTTAGCCCACGCATCCTGCTCCTGCTGGCCGTGATTATCCTTGCGGGACTGGTCCTGCGCGGCCTCTACCTGCGTGAGCTTGTGAATACGCCGGACTTCGAGTTCCCACTGGTGGACTCCGAGTACCATGACTACTGGGCTCGCGGGATGGCGTTCGGCAACTTGTCGCCGCCACGCTTCGAGCCCGATCCGCAGATTCAGAAGTACCCCTACTTCCGACCACCCGGCTATCCCTTCTTTCTTGCGGCTGTGTACAAGATGACGGGCCGCGGTTATCTGACTCCGCGCCTGGTACAGATGCTGATCGGTCTCGTCAACGCCGTGCTTGCATTCGCCATCGCCCGCAGGCTGTTCGGCGACGTCGCGGCGCTCCTGGTCGCCGCGCT
Organism: bacterium; assembly: GCA_025782345.1. Classification (GTDB taxonomy): domain Bacteria; phylum Joyebacterota; class Joyebacteria; order Joyebacterales; family Joyebacteraceae; genus JALGZG01. The sequence goes on from JALGZG010000002.1 coordinate 2,117, forward strand.
CATGTCCTTCTATTGGATTTTCATCTACTTCGAGGGCGAGTTCCTGGAACCGGTGTTCGCTGTCTTGCTGGTGCTGGCGACGGTCTACGTGCTCATGATATGGCTCAAGGGCCTGTCTCTTCTGCATATGTTCGCGCGGGGGGGGATCGCGCCGCAAAGCGGCTGCGACCGCAGTGGCCCTGGTCGTTGGGGTGCTGGTTGCCGTGGTCCCGGTGACCGTGAGGAACGCTGTCGTGGGGCGGGATTTCGTGCTGATCTCTTCTAATGGTGGGATCAACCTGTTCATCGGGAATAACGAGCGAGCGGACGGCCTTGTCCGTGGTACCATGCCCGGCATTGGCACGCTCGACACCAGCTTCGACCACCTCAGCATCGTGGCAAACATCGAGCGCAAGGTCGGTCATCGCATGAAGCACTCCGAGGTGTCCGACTATCTCGCGGGGCAGGCCCTGAGCTGGATGAGGGAGCATCCGGAGAGAGTGCTTGGGCTCATGTGGAAGAAGACCCTGCTCTACTGGGGGCCGACGGAGCCTGCGGACAACAAGGTGATCGCAGGAGACAGAGCGGCTTCGTCCGTTCTCAGACGTATCCCACTGACCTTCTTCGTCGTGTTCGGTCTCTTCCTTGCCGGGGCACTCCTGCTTCTAGGGCAGCACCGCGGCCGGGTACCCACTGCGAAGAACTCCGCGGCCCGTGCACGCGAGCAGTGGGAGACGTCCGTGCTGATCCTGTATCTGATCCTGGTCTGGTATGCATCCCACCTGCCATTCGCAGTCACGGCAAGGTACCGCGTTCCCACCATTCCACTCCTGTTCCTGTTCGGTGCGTACTTCCTCGAATCCGAGTGGCGGATGCTCCGGGAGAAGGACTGGAGGAAGAGCGCGACGTGGGGGCTGGTTCTCGCCGGTGCCATGGTCCTGACCAGCGTCGACTTCGTTCCGAGTGATGAGCCGTCCATGGCACGCTGGCACTACCAGAGAGGGATTGCCCACACCAGAGCCGGGCAGATCGAAAACTCCATCTCGGAGTATCGCGACGCCCTGGCTCTCAACCCTGGGTACTCGGCCGTGCACAACGACCTCGCGGCAGTGCTGGCGAGCCGCGGGCGGATCGCAGAGAGCATCCCCCACTTCAGGAAGGCACTCGAAGCCAGGCCTAATGATGCGTCATCGCACTTCAATCTGGCGTTGGCGCTCGAGTTGGTCGGAGCGATAGAAGAGAGTCGGCTTCACTACCGGCGGGCTGTTGAGCTTCGCCCCGGAGATCGCGAGGCCACGGCGGGGATGCGGAGGACAAATCAGTTGCTGACGGGGGTGACCGAGGAAGAGCGCTAGCCGCATCATGACAGAAGCAACCGTGCCTGCTCTCAGCGCAATTCAATGACAGACTTCTAGAAATATGGTATAGTCCTACAGTGGCTCTCTCCTGAACACGATTGCGCTCTCCCGCGTCACAACGTACGGGTGTATACTGCGGAGTGCATACCGTTAGCATGGGCGGGACTGCCCTCCCAGGAAGGCTGCCCGCCCACGCTTATGTCTGCAGCGCCATCGAGGAGGTTTCCCCTTGTCAAGAACCTGCACCGCACTGAGCATCGCGGTTCTCCTGGCCTTCGGCGCCAACGCTGCGGAGGTCGTGCCGCTGCGCCTGCGTCTGCAGCGCCATCGAGGAGGTTTCCCCTTGTCAAGAACCTGCACCGCACTGAGCATCGCGGTTCTCCTGGCCTTCGGCGCCAACGCCGCGGAGGTCGTGCCGCTGACGGAGGTCGTGCCGCTGAACGAGGCGGTCGATGTCCTCTCAGTGGAACTCTCGGAGTCCGGGCCCGACCGAACCGTCATCGAGTACAGGCTCGGGAGTTTCACCACGGATATCGTCGAGATCGGCGGGGAGGCCTATCACACCGTGACGCTGGGCGGGGAGAGCCACCTCCTTTCGAAAGGGCTTCCCGGCCTTCCGAACGTAGCAAGGAGCATCGTGATTCCGGACGATGCCGAGATGTCCGTGCGTGTCATCTCATCTCACTACGTCGACTACCACGACATCGATGTGGCCCCGTCCAAGGGGGAGATCCCCAGGACCATCGACCCGGCCGGTACAACCCGGTCAGTCGCACGCTGCGCGTGTACGACCGCGTGACGGTGGAAATCGAGCGAGCAGGTCCCGGGAAGGTGAACGTGCTGTCGCATCGGTCGCCGAGGGGGGTGACGCCGGAGTTCGCCAGTATCTACGAACACCATTTCCTGAACTTCGACCGCAGCAGTCTGGAGCGCTACACACCGGTGGGTGAGGTGGGTGGTATGCTCGTCATCGCGTACGGCGACTTCATGACCGCGATGGAGCCGTTCGTCGAATGGAAGCGCCAGATGGGCGTTCCGTGCGAGATGGTCAGCGTGACGACCGCCGGTGGCACGGCGGACGCGATCCAGAGCTACATTCAGGACTACTACGACACGAACGGCCTGACGTTCGTTCTCCTGGTCGGAGACGCCGAACAGGTCCCGTCGCTGTCCGCCAACGGCGGGACGTCTGATCCATCCTTCTCGCTCGTGGCGGGTTCGGATGTCTACCCGGATCTCTTCGTGGGGCGCTTCTCGGCCGAGACGGTCGCGCAGGTGGAAACCCAGGTGCTCCGCTCGGTCGAGTACGAGAAGCTGCCCCAGGCCGGAGCGGACTGGTACCACAGGGGCACCGGTATCGCCTCCGACCAGGGCGAGGGCGAGGGCGACGACGATGAGTCCGACGACGAGCACGTGGGCTTCATACGCGATGATCTCCTGGGGTTTACCTACACTGAGGTCGACACGATCTACGACCCCGACGCGTACGACTGGATGGTCGCCGCCGCCCTCAACGAGGGCCGGAGCATCGTCAACTACGCGGGACACGGTTCCTACTTGGGCTGGGTTTCCTCCAATTTCGCGAACTCCGACGTGAACGCGCTCACGAACGACAAC
>JALGZG010000320.1 GCA_025782345.1 bacterium
CTCGGGACCGAACGCCGGCGGCAAGACAGTGACGCTGAAGACCGTCGGGCTCCTGACGCTGATGGCCCAGTCGGGCCTGCACGTGCCGGCCGGCGCGGACACCGAGCTCTCCGTGTTCCGCGACGTCTACGCGGACATCGGTGACGAGCAGTCGATCGAGCAGAGCCTCTCGACCTTCTCGTCGCACCTCAGGGTCACTGGAGAGATCCTGGGTGAAGCGCGACACGACACGCTCGTTCTTATCGACGAGATGGGAGCCGGCACCGACCCGGACGAGGGCGCGAGCCTGGCCATAGCGATACTGGAAGAGCTGACCATGCGCGGTGCGCCCACGATCGCGACGACGCACCTGGGATCGGTGAAGAACCACGTGCACAACACCGACGGCATGGAGAACGCCTCGATGGCGTTCGACCCCCAGACTCTGGAGCCGAGCTTCAGGTTCGTTCCGGGGATCCCGGGCGCGAGCCACGCCCTGTCGATAGCGGAGACGCTCGGGTTGCCGGACGGGGTGCTCAGACGGGCCAGAGATCTCAGGGACCAGGACGCAGCCGGTATCGACGAACTTCTGGCCCACCTCACGGAGCGCGAGCGGAAGCTCGACGCTCTCGTCGAGGAGGCCGAGCGGGAGCGGAACAGGGCAGCGCTGGCCACGGAAGAATGCGAGAGGCGGCTCGAGGGCGTCCGCGACGAGCGGAAGAAACTGAAGGCACAGGCCCTCGCGGAGGCGCGAGAGACACTCGACAGAGCTCAGTCGCTCGTCGAAGAGACCGTCAAGGAGATCAAGGCGCGGGAGGCCGCCCGCGACACCATCAAGAAGGCCCGCGAGAAGCTGCGCGAACGGCGGGCCGAGGTCCAGCGGCAGATAGAGGTGGAGGTGCGGGAGGTGAGGCCCGAGACCGGCCGGCCGGTGCGCGATTTCGTGCCCGGCATGGTGGTCCGCGTGGCCAGCCTCGGCAGAGAGGGCAAGCTCGTCGATCCGCCCGACGGCAAGGGGAGGGTGCGCGTCCGGATCAGGAACGCGACGGTGGAGGTGGGCAGCGACGACCTCTTCGAGGTCGAGAGCCCGGTGCCCCGGACGGGACCCAGGGTCGAGGTCTCCCTGGACGTCGATGTGTCCGAGAGCCCGGCAACGGAGCTGCACCTGCGGGGAGCAACGACCGACGAGGTGCGCGACGCGATCGAGCTGTTCGTCAGCAGGGCTCTGATGCAAGGGATCTTGTCGATCCGCATCGTCCACGGTAAGGGAACGGGGGCGCTCAGGACCGAGACGCACGCCGTGCTTCGGACCATGCCCTCGGTCAAGTCCTTCAGGCTCGGCCGCTGGGGCGAAGGGGACACGGGAGTCACGATCGTGGAGCTCAAGTAGCCGAAGCCACCCGCCGCGGCGCGCGGAACTCGCCGCGACGGCCGATGCTATGCGAGGTACGACTGGTGCGCAGGATACCCGAGCAGCTCATCGAGGACATCAAAGCGGCGAACGACATCGTCGACGTGATATCCGAGCGCATTCGGACAAAGAAGGCCGGCAGGAACTACAAGGCCGTCTGTCCGTTCCACGACGAGAAGACCCCGTCCTTCAACATCAACCCCGAGCGACAGATCTACCACTGCTTCGGGTGCGGGGTCGGCGGGAACGTCATCACGTTCCTGATGGAATACGAGAAGATAGGGTTCCTTGATGCCGTTCGCGAACTGGCCCAGCGCGCGGGCATCTCCATCCCCAAGGGGGACGGGAGAGCGGGCGCCGCTGAGGATCCGGTCTACGCGGCGAACGCGATGGCGCTCCGCTACTTCCGGGAGTGCCTCGTCGGTCCCGAGGGCGACGCCGCGAGGGCGTACTGGCAGGGGCGCGGCATAAGCGACGAGATGACCGAGATGTTCCAGATCGGCTGCGCGAAGCCGGGTTGGGACGGACTGCTCAAGAGGGCTCAGAAGGAGGGGGTGCCGCCGTCGGTGCTCGAGGAGGCGGGTCTCGTGATCGAGCGGGACAAGGGCGGCTACTACGACCGATTCAGAGACCGCCTCGTGTTCCCTCTACTCTGGACCGGAGACAGGGTCGTCGGCTTCGGCGGGCGTGCCCTGGACGACTCCGAGCCCAAGTACCTCAATTCGCCCGAGACGCGCGTCTATCACAAGGGCCACTACCTGTATGGGCTTGCACAGGCCCGGCCGGCGCTTCGGGCATCGCGCGAGGCCATCCTCGTAGAAGGCTACATGGACACGCTCAGCCTCTACGAGGCGGGCTTTCACAACGTGGTCGCCTCGGCCGGCACCGCGCTGACAATCGAGCAGGCGAGGATCTTGTCGAGGTACGCGGATCGCGTGTTCGTGGCCTACGACGGCGACTCCGCGGGCATCGCCGCGGCGACGAAGGCCGCCGAGCTCCTGGTGAGACTCGGGGTCAAGGTCCGCATCGCCGAGTTTCCGGACGGCGCCGACCCGGACTCCTTCGTCAGGCAGTCAGGTGCCGACGCGATGAAGGAGGAGTTGAGTCAGGCACGCGACTTCATCGACTTCCTGCTCGCCGTGAGCCCACCTGCGACTGCGGAGGACAGGGAGAAGGCGGCCCGGGAGCTGCTCGAGACGGTCGCAAGCATCGAGGACCCCATCAAGGCCGACCTCATGCTCGAGAAGATCGCGCAATCGCTGTCCATAGACCGGGGAGCGCTGACCAGGGCCCTTGAGGCGAGGAAGGCGTCGGCGTCGCGCAGGCCCGCGGCAAGAGCCGACCGGGCCCCGGGGCGCAGGGCAGAGGCGGAGCGAGTGGTCGGGGCCGCCGAGCTTGCAGCACAGAAGGGGCTCCTGGGGCTTCTGCTGGCGGGCGGCGACCAGGCCCATCGGGTGCGCGAGGAGCTCGGACCCTCCGACTTCACCGACCCTCTGCTGCGAGGTCTGGCGGAGCGGTTGATGGAGGAGCAAGGCGCCGGGGCCGTCGATGTGGGGGCGCTGCTGGATCAGCTTCCCAGTCCGGAGGAGGCGTCCGTCGTCACCGAGATCTCCGTTGCTCCGTCCGATGACGACAATGGCGGACGGGCCTGCGATGACTATATTAGGACTATCAGAAGGTCCGCCATCGAGACCGAGATCGAGGCGGTGGACCGAGAGATAGAAACGGCCGAGATGACGGGTGACGAGGAGAAACTCCTCGCGCGCGTTCACGCTCGACAGGAACTGGCACGGCGGCTCAGGGAGCTGTCTGCCGGCGACTGAGTTCTTCCTTCGTTCTTTTAGGAGGCGAGGCCTGGCCTATGGCGAAACGCTCAGCGGACAAGGTCCTGGGAACGATCAAGAAGAAGATCGGCGATGCCGGTTCGCTCACGTACGAGGAGTTGGGGTCGTTTCTGGGCGATGACCTGGACATAGAGCTCGTGGACGATATCTACTGCGGGCTGTCCGATATGGGGATCGAGGTCGTCGACAAGAAGACCCACGAAGCGAAGCGCAAGCGGGAGGCGAAGAAGAGGACGAAGGTCCAGCCGAGGTTGCGATTCGACGACCCCGTGCGCATGTACCTTCGTGAGATGGGACAGGTCAAGCTCCTGGACCGGGCGGGTGAGGTGGAGATCTGCAAGCGAATAGAGAGCGCCGAGGACATGACCTACTGCGCGATCTTCGAATCGCTGACAACGATGAAAAGACTGGCCGGTCTGGCGGAGCGGCTCAGGTCTGAGAAGGTGAGGCTGGACAAGGTCGTCGGAGTGGACCGCAAGAAGAAGAACGCTACGGGCAAGGACGAGCGGCGCCGGGTGGTCAACC
>JALGZG010000189.1 GCA_025782345.1 bacterium
GAGATCGATAAGCTCGGGCTCGGGTGAGAGCGCTGAGACGGTCAACAGCGTCTCCGCGAGGGCTCGGACCAAGCCGTCCTCGATATCCTCGGGCCGACCGACGTCTGCCACGGCCTCCTGGAACGCGGAGTCCGCCAGCACCTTGAGCGCGCCGCTCGCGTCCTCCGCAAGGAGCCGCTCGATCCCCTGGTGGTCGAGGAGCCGTGTCTCCATGCCTCGTATTCGAGCCACTGCATATGCGTATCTGGTGTCGTCGGCCACGCGCCGTTACTCCCCGCTACTGCCAAACAGTATCGCCGCCACTTCCGTTTCCAGCTTCTCCCGGGCGTCGCGGAGAATCGTAGAGAGGGCACAGTTGGTTTCTACCCTGCCGCTTCTCAGGATGAAGCCGGCGCTCATGGTCCTCCGCTCGCTCGCGAGCTTGAGTCCTCCGCCCAGCCCCAGCTCCTTCGACACCGAGTTCAGGAAGGCCTGGTCGAGCCTGCTCTCCTGCTTCCCGATGAGGACTTCCTCATCGCCCGATTCAACCGTGTCTTTGAGGAGGCGCATTATGAACTCACGGTACTCGCCCTGTTCCATCTCGGCGAGCCTACTACCCGCCTCGTCGAAGACGCGGTCGATGAGAGCCTGCTTCTCGTCCAGAAGCTCCCGCCTCGCCGCGAGGCGAGCGAGCGTCGTGATGCGATTCCTCTCCTCCTGCGCTCGCTGCTCGGCCTTTGCTCTGAGTACCTTCTTCTGAACGTCGGCCCTCGTGCGTGCCTCTTCTGCCACAGCGTCCGCCGCAGCCTGCCCCTCAGCGACGATCTTCCGGGCCACTTCCTCGGCGTCCGCCTTGATCTTCTTCAGGATGTCGTCGACAGCCATCGATCTACCACCTGTCCGTTCGCTCCCAGGGCGGACCGCGCGCGGGGAGCCCAAGACCTGTTGGGTGTAAGCGCTACATGCCTATCTTCTGCAGGAGCAGGATCGTGCCGAGAAGCCCGAGCACAGCGTAGGTCTCCACAACGATCGCGAAGATCATGCCCTTGCCCATCTCGTCGGGTCTCTTGGCGACCAGGCCGCAGGCCGCGCCGGACACCTTCCCCTGCGCGATGCCTGACGTGAGCCCCGTGATAGCGACCGGCACGCAGGCGAACAGCACCTGCCAGCCCTGTCCGGCCGTCATGGCCGTCAAGCCCAGCTCGGTCATCTTGTTGAGCGCGAGAAAGAGGCCGACGATGCCGTAGATGCCCTGGGTGCCGGGAAGGGCCTGAAGAAGAAGCAACCGTCCAAACTTCTCAGGATCTTCTGCGACGACGCCCGAACCCGCCTGGCCCGCGATCCCCGTGCCGAGCGCTGAGCCGGTGCCCGCGAGACCGGCGGCAAGTGCCGCACCCGCCAATCCCAGCATCAGTCCGTCCATATCAGAACTCCTTCCTTGTAACTCCTGTCTTCCGTTCCTCCGTCTTCCTGTCAGTGACACTTCCAGTGCGGGCAAAGAGGCTCCACGACACCCGAGTCGTGGGCCGCCCCCTCATTACTCTATCCTTGTCGTCGAGTACCGCTTCTCGACCCTGAACGGTTGGAACGCGTGCCCTCCGCCGGTGAAGAACTTCGAGAAGAACTCAAGGTACTGAAGCCGCGCCGAGTGAACGAAGGCTCCCAAGCAGTTGACTGCCAGGTTGAACAGGTGGCCTCCGACGAGCACGAGGACGACCGCTATCGGACCCACGATGGGGATGTCGCCGGCCATCTCCGCGACACCGTTGATGGCCATGGCTATCGCGCCGGTCGCAAGGCCCAGCGCCAGCAGCCGCGCGTACGAGAGCACGTCCCCGAAGTAACCGACGACGTCGTACAGCTTGAGCACGCCGCCCAGGACCTTCATGATCGGCTTGGGGTTCTTCCTGGCACCGGTGAGGACCACGAGGGCGGCGGCTATCATCGCGCCCTTCCCGGCGGTCGCCATCACGCCGTCGGGAACGCTCCCGCCCAGGATGAAGCTGTACCCGAGCGGAACGAGAAGGGCGAGGAAGAACACCCAGAGGAGCTGGTCGAGTACGCCATCGATCCAGCGTCCCTCTCTGATATCGGCGACCATCTTTATGATGAGACCCGCCATGATCTGGACTATCCCTAAGATGAAGACGACGTTGAGCATCTTCATCGGTTCCTGGAGCGGGTTCATGACGATGACGCTGCGAAGCCAGCCGGGCATGACGGACGGGTCGATGCCGAACCAGCCGCCCGTGACGGCGCCCACCACGGCCGTCGAGATGCCGCCCATCATCAGGAGCTTCATCAGCTGGCGTCCGCCGCCGGGCTGCATCTTCCTCATCAGGAAGAACGACACCGCGGCCAGCGTGACGCCGTAGCCGCCGTCGCTGACACACAGCCCGAAGAACACGATGAAGAACGGGGCCAGTAGCGGCGTGGGATCCCGCTCCCAGTAACCGGGCCTACCGTAGAGCGTCGTGACGAACTCGAACGCGTTGACCGCTCCACGGTTGTGAAGGTCGATCGGGACGTCCTCACCCTTCTCCGGGTCGCGGCTTGAGATATCGACTTCGGGAGCTGTCTCGGCGAGCCTGGCGCGGACGGCCTCTTCGTCCCTGCCACGAATCCAGCCTTCAACAAGGAACGTCTCCTCCGTGGTGCCAAACCGTTCTTCCGCGGCCTTCTTCGCGAGCGCCTCAGCGCTCTCGTCGAGAACAACGAGGACCGTGCGGTGTTCGCGCGCCAGCTCGGCGGCCTGCGCTTTCAGCTCTTCGATCTTCCCGTGAAGTCCGTCCGCCTCCTCCAGCAGGAGGGACGCCGCCACCGCCGGGGTCCCGGTCGCACCGGCCAGGTTCGCCACTCTGGCATTGTGTCGTTTCAATATCGGGGTGATGGCAGGTTCCGTGCTCTTGAGAAAGAGCACCGCTAGATATGCGGACGATCCGGCCCTCGACACTTCAACCAGGTCCGATTCGTTCGTCGCTTCAGCGAGCTCCGACGTGAACTCCGCGACCTTTGACGACTCGACCGTCACGAGAGTGATGGCGACAAGCCGCGTGTCCGTAAGCTCCTCTACCCTGGCCTCTATCCCCGCCCAGTGCGTCAACTCCGCCGCCAGCGACTGTTTGCGGCCTATCTCCGCCTCGGCGCCACGCATGGCGGCCTCCAACGCGACGATCCGCTGATACCAGTCCTCGAGGTCGAAGCCATCGAGGACGGCCGCAAGCTCCGCACGCTCGAGCACGACGCGTGGGTTGAACATCGCGTCGAGTGTCTTCTTCTCTTTGGGGATGTAGGGTTTAAGGAAGTTCTTGAGGTGCTCGAGTTTGCTCAGCCGCGCTTGCAGATCGCGCTCACTCTCGCGGCGCGCCTCTTCGTCGGGACCTCGCTCGAACTCGATGGACGGCTCCGTGATGTGGAGCGCGCCTTCCTCCCGGAGAGCAGAGACTATCTTGTCCTTGGCGCCCTTGTGCGCAAGGATTTGGATCTTCCTCATCCGGCTTACAGCCATCCGATGCTACCCCCGGGTTGCGGCTGCTCCGGCCGTGATGGCTTCGAGTACCTTCTTGATGCCGGTCTCTACCCGCTGCGTGGCGCCGGCGCGCACGCCTTCGACGCTCAACTTGCTCTCGGCGACCAGCTTCTCCGCCTCGACCTCGGCCTCTTTCGCGGCCGCTGCCCGTAGCGTCTTTTCCTCCGCCCAACCCGCCTTCCGACCCTCGTCAAGAAGGCGTTCCGCGGCGTCGTGCGCGTCCGCGATCAGCGCCTTACCCTGCGCGCGTGCCGCCCGCTCGAGCTCCCCGGCTTTCTGCTCGGCGCTTCTGATCCGCTCAATCGCTTCAGATACCACGGCACCCTCCATGAGCCCGGCATGCCGGGCCAATGACAAACTCGAATTCCGGTGGATAACCGGGCTTCGACATGGTCGGCGCAGCAGGTTAACTTGCTATATAGTCAGGAGATGTGCCATCCGAGAGTCGCTATGCACAGTTGTCCACACACCGCGCCCCGCACCCGGGAGTCCCTGCCGCGTGCAGCACCCGATGCCGCCCTCAAGCCCCCGCTCTACAGGTCGGCCTCCTCGTAATCCTCTTCTTCCACAGCGACTTCGTCGAGGCCCGGCTCGGACTCGCCCCGCCTCCGCACCGGCGGGTCCTGCACGTCTCCCATCTGACAGTTGCCCTGGAACACCACGCCGTCCTCGATCACGAGTCCGCGCGTCTTGATGTCGCCCAGAAGCTGGGAGCCGCGCTGCAGCTCGATCTTCCCGGACGCGAACACGTTGCCGTACATCCTGCCACCGATTGCGGCGTTCGCGACAGTTGCGTCTCCATCGACCTTGCCGCTCTCACCGATGACGAGCGTGTCCGTTGCGTCGATCGTCCCCTCGAACTCACCGTCAACCTGGATGCTGCCTTCGACCCTCAGGTCGCCCTTGAGGGTCGTCCCCTCGCCGATAATCGTGTTCACGTCGGCCGCAGTCCTTTCCTCGTCCCTAGCGAACATTCGTTCCCCCTTAACGCCCCAGCCACGGCGGCCACCCACCACGCCCGCGGGCGTCAGCTCCATTGGCAATCGGACGCTAGAAGTTAGCAGACGGCCCAGAGTGAGTCAACATCTAACACCCTCCCGAAGCACCGGCGCCGCCTCTAGCCCAGTGACCCGAGCGCTTCGAGGATCCTCTCCAGGTCCTCGTCTGAGTAGTACTCTATTCTTATCGTTCCCTCGATCCCCATCCGCTCGATGCGAACCTGCGTGCCCAGTGTCCTCTGCAGTCGTTCCTCCCACTCGCGAAGGACCGGGTCCTCAGTGCGTCGCTTCCGCGTCGCTTTCTTCCGCTGCTTCTTACCCCGTGACAGCGCCTCCAGCTCTCGCACCGAGAGCCCCCTGGCCGCCGCCTTCCGAGCCCCCTCCCGCACGTCTTCCGCCGTCCCGAAGCCCAGAAGCGCGCGTCCGTGCCCCGCCGACAGCTCTCCCTCAGACAACATGTCCTGCACGTCCGGCGGCAGCTCCAGCAAACGAAGCGCGTTCGCCACGGTGCTCCTGGCTCTCCCCACGCGCTCGGAGACGTCCGCCTGAGTCGCACCGGACAGTTCCATCAGCGACTCATACCCGTGGGCCTCATCGATGGGGTTGAGGTCTTCCCGCTGCAGGTTCTCGACCAGCGCAAGCTCCAGCGCGCCAGTCTCATCCACGTCACGGACGATCGCCGGGACGACCTCCAGACCGGCCAGCCGCGCTGCACGCAGCCTCCGCTCCCCCGCGACCAGCTGATACACACCCGTCGGCAGCTGCCGCACTACCACCGGCTGGATGACGCCGTAGGTACGTATAGAGGCCGCCAGTTCTGCGATCGTCTCGTCATCGAACCGTGATCGCGGCTGCTCCTCGTTGCGCCGGATCTCTCTGACGCGCAGCTCTCGCACCAGCCCGCCCACTGCCTCCACGGGCGCGTCCGGTATCAGAGCTTCCAGTCCTTTGCCGAGAGCCTTCCGGTTCATCCGCGTCTCCCTCCTGGTTCCCGCTCGGGGCCGCCGTCTTTCACTACTGCCCGTCCGTCAGTGCCGCCAGCGGCTCTGCGGCCACATTATCGAACATCAGCTCCTTGGCCAGCTGGATGTAGCTCTCGGAGCCCGCTGACAGGATGTCGTAAAGGATAATCGGTTGACCGAAGCTGGGCGCCTCCCCCAGTCGCACATTCCTTGGGATGATCGCCTCGTACACTCTGTCCCCAAAGAAGCGCCGCGCCTCGTCCGCGACCTGACGCGCGAGGTTCAGACGTCCGTCGTACATCGTCAGCAGGATACCCTCGATCCGCAGCGACGAATTGAGGTTCCTTTGAACCAGGCGGATGCTGTTCAGGAGTTGTCCCAGACCCTCGAGCGCGTAATACTCGCACTGGATGGGCACGATGACGCTGTCGGCCGCGGTGAGTGTGTTGACCGTCAGCAAGCCCAGCGAGGGGGGGCAATCGACGAAGATGTAATGGTAGTCGTTTCGGATCGGCTCGAGAGCGCGCTTGAGGCGCGTCTCGCGCGCCATGACATTCACCAGCTCGACCTCAGCCCCGATGAGACGCGGGTGCGCCGGCAGGACGTGCAGGAACGGGAAGTCGGGGGCGGGCAGAATGGCTTCGCCGATATCCGCCTCTCCTATCAGGACCTCGTAGACGCTGGCCTGCACGTCGTCCTTCGAGATACCCAGACCGCTCGTTGCGTTGGCCTGGGGATCTATGTCGATGAGCAGCGTGGGGCGCTCGGCGACCGCTGTACATGCTGAGAGGTTGACAGCGGTCGTGGTCTTCCCGACACCACCCTTCTGATTGGCAATAGCTATGACGCGACCCATAGGTACCCCATGTGTGGATAAGGTTCGTCTATCAACGAGCTGTCGATTAAGGAGGTTGGGAAGATGCTAGGAGAATACAGCCAAGCGAAACCGTGTCAAGAGAGAAGTTGGGTGTAGTGGGAGTTATCCACAGCTTTTTTCGTGAGCTTCTGAGAACTACAGGGAGGGTAGCTGCGGTGGTGTTTCACGTGAAGCACGCCATGGACGAGCACCACCCCCTCGCAGCCTACTGTTTCACGTGAAACGCCACGAACGTCGTCGCGCGGCTCAGCCCCGGCAGCGCGATTGTCCTTGTGCGTACGATCTCAGCTCCCTCCTGCGCCGCCACTGCCCGCGCGCCCTCCATCTCGTCGCGCCAGAGCGGCCCCTTGAAAAGGACGAGCTCTCCACCTGGAGCTACCAGCCTCAGACATGACGCAAGCACAACCTTCGTACTCCCGAGCGCCCTGGCTGCCACCAGCCCGAACTGCATGTGGCCTCGCAGTTCCTCCAGCCGCCCGTGGACCACTGTCACGTTCTCCAGCCCAAGGCGTCTCTTCACATCCTTCAGAAAGACAATCTTGCTCCTCCGGGAGTCCACCAGCGTGACGCTCGCCTCCGGCCTCATGATCGCCACCACAACACCCGGGAAGCCCGCACCGCTCCCGAGGTCTCCCACGTTGCCCTGGCAGGGATCCGCAAACGAAAGCAGCGCCGCCGAGTCCACGAAATGCTCGCCGAGGCTGCCTAGCGAACGCCTCGAAACCACATTGATCTCCCGTGACGCCCTGAGGATGGCTTGGCCATACGCTGTGAGTAGCACAGCCTGCTCTTCAGACACCGGGCCCGCCACGGTCTCTATGCTCTCGCGTGGCAGGGAGAAGTCCACCACTTGTCCACTCCTGCTTTCACCTGAAGATAAGTGCGCGTTCTGCTTCTACGCCGCTCTGTCACAACTGCTGTGTGCTCCCTGATTCCACCGCCCGACTCCTACTGTCTCGCGCTGCGGGACTTCAGGTGGATAAGCAACACGCCCACGTCAGCAGGGCTGACGCCAGGGATCCTCCCGGCCTGGCCGATGGTGCGCGGCCTGATGTCGCTCAGCTTCTGCCCCGCCTCTGTGGATAGCCCGTGGATAAGGGTGTAGTCCAGGTCGCGCGGCAACCCCGAGTTCTCGTGGCGGCCGAGCTGCTCGATCCGTCCCTTCTCCCGGGAGATGTAGCCGCGGTACTTCACCTCGATCTCCACGTGCTCCGCCACGTCTGGCGGAAGAGCGACACCCGGCGGGCACAGCTCCAGAATGTCCGCGTACCGAACCTCCGGGCGTGCGAGGAGTCGGCCGGCAGTCACGGGCTCTCTTAGCAGGCTGGCGCCCCGTGCAGCCAGCAGTACATTGGCCCGTGTCGGACTCACCTTCGCCTCTTGCAGCCTCTTCGTCTCCCCGTCGGCCAGCTGCTGGCGCTTCTCTACGCGGGCAAGTGCCGCGTCAGAGGCCAGCCCCACTTCATGACCCAGCCGTGTCAGCCGCATGTCCGCGTTGTCGTGTCTGAGCACTAGGCGGTGCTCTGCCCGACTCGTGAACATCCGGTAGGGTTCGTCCGCCCCTTTGGTCACCAGGTCGTCAATGAGAACGCCGATATAGGCCTGTGAACGTCGAAGCACGACCGCCTCCTCTGACGCCAGCCTTCGGTGCGCATTGATGCCGGCCAGCAATCCCTGGGCCGCGGCCTCCTCGTATCCCGACGTGCCGTTGATCTGGCCCGCCAGGAACAGACCGCTGACATGCTTCACCTCAAGGGACGCATCCAGCTCTCTGGGATCCACGAAGTCGTACTCGACCGCGTAGCCCGGACGCAGCAGCCGCGCCCGCTCCAACCCCCTCAAACTCCGTATCATCTCCACCTGTATATCGTACGGAAGGCTCGTCGACAGACCATTGAGGTAGATCACGTCCCCGGCCCGCGTTTCCGGCTCAAGGATGACCCTGTGCGAGTCCCGCTCCGGAAATCGTACCACCTTATCCTCGATCGACGGACAGTACCGCGGTCCGATCCCGGTGATCCTCCCAGCGAAGAGCGGCGACCTGTCGAGGCCACGCTCGATAACCCTGTGCGTGGCGGCTGTCGTAGCACCAATGTAGCAGGGGAGCTGGTCAACCTCCAGGGCCTGCGTCGCAAAGGAGAAGGCTACCGGTGGGTCGTCTCCGTGCTGGACCTCCAGCGCTTCCCATCTGACGCTCCGGGCGTCCACGCGTGCAGGCGTCCCCGTTTTCAGTCGCCCCAGACCCAGACCGAGCTTCCGAAGGCTGTCAGTGAGGCTCCTGGCTGCTGGTTCCCCCGATCTCCCGCCTCTCCACTCAGTCTCGCCTACATGCAGCGTGCCACACAGAAATGTCCCCGTTGTCAAGATAACGATGGGAGCGTGCACTCTCTTCAGATGTGCCAACCCTACGCCATTGACACGCCCGTCCACCACCAGGAGTTCTTCCACCCTGCCTGTGATCAGGGTCAGATTCGGCTCGCTGGTGAGTGCGGTCAGCATCCTGGCGTGGTACGCCTCTTTGTCCGCCTGCGCCCTGGGTGATCTGACCGCAGGGCCCCTGCCGGTATTGAGCATCCGGAACTGGAGGCCCGTGTCGTCGATGGCTCCGCCCATCTCACCACCCAGCGCGTCGATCTCCCGGACCAGCTGACCCTTGGCCAGGCCCCCGATGGCCGGATTGCAGGGCATCTCGGCAACATGGCGACGCGAGATCGTGATGACGGCCACGCGGCGGCCGAGCCGAGCTGCGGCGAGTGCCGCCTCGACCCCTGCGTGGCCGGCGCCTACCACGATTATGTCGAAATCGCGCTCACTCATCACGGGACTCACTTGCCGACGCAGAAACGTTCAAATATATGTTGGAGGACTTCTTCGGGGGTTGTCTCCCCTGTTATCTCACCAAGAGCCGCCGTGGCCTCTGCGAGCTCTGCTCCCACCAGTTCGAATGGCGCCTGCTCGTCGAGGAGAGCGTCCACGCGGCGCAGGCACTCTCCGACGTGTCGCAGGGCCACGGTGTGCCTGAGGTTCGACACCAGAGGTTCGGCCGAGGGAGAGGGTCCGAGCGACGCGTCAGCAAGTATGGAACGCAGTTCCCTGAGCCCCTCGCCCGTAAGCGCCGACACCCATATCACTAGAGGAACCTCGGGATCACTGCCGGATTCCTCCCCGCAGAACAGCTCGGCGAGGTCCGGGGCTTCCGCCACGCGACCGAGGTCGACCTTGTTCGCGACCACGACGGTCGCCCCTGGATCGAGAGCAGCCGCGATCGCCGCATCCTCTCGGTCCGGTGGTGCGGACGAGTCTACTACCAGCACGGACAGCGCCGCACCCCGCGCCGCGGCCCGCGCTCTCTCCACGCCCGCACGCTCGGCCTCATCCGCGCTCTCCCTCCACCCGGCCGTATCCACCAGGCGCATCGGGACACCGTCGATGTGCAGGCACTCCTCAATGGCGTCTCTCGTCGTCCCCGGTGTGGAGGTGACGATCGACCGATCCCGCATCAGAAGCGCGTTCATCAGGCTGGACTTCCCGACGTTCGGCTTCCCGACGAGCGCGACCGACACGCCGTCGCGCACTGCCGCACCGACCGCGCAGTTCTCGAGCAGCACATCAACCTGGTCCCGGACGCTCTGACTCAGCGGTCCGATCGCCTCGATCGCGGCCCGGGCATCCACGTCCTCAGGGAAATCTATCGCTGCTTCTGTCTCGCTCCTCATGGACAGGAGGGTGGTGCGGAGTTCTGTGATCAGGCCGGACAACCCGCCCTCGAGCTGTCCGAGCGCCATCTCGAGGCCCCTGGGGGTTTCCGCCGCCACAATGTCGGCGACGGCTTCCGCCTGGATGAGATCCAGCCGTCCTCCCAAATAGGCTCTCTCGGTGAACTCCCCACGACGAGCCTGCCGCGCTCCGGCCTCGAGACACTCGGCCAGAACCCGCCGTGCGGGGATCGGGCCGCCGTGGCAGCCGAATTCAATCATATGCTCGGTGGTATATGTGTGGGGGCCCAGCATGACGGTCGCGAGAACCTCATCGACCTCACGACCATCGCGGTCGACGACGCGACCGTGGTGCACGGTGTGGGTGGGGCAGTCGGCCAGAGGCCGCCCGCCACGGAATACGCTGTCCGCTATCTGGAGCGCCCGGTCGCCTGAGAGCCGGACCAGAGCGACCGCGCCAGGGCCCAGTGCGGTGGAGATCGCTGCGATAGTGTCCCCGGGCAGGTGTTTCATCGCTTCATTCCCAGACGGCAGACGCCTGCCCTACTTCCGGGTGGGCTGCCTCCGTCTCCGCCTCTGCCCGCCCCTGCTGCTGCTCTTGTTCTTACTGCCACCCTTCGCAGGCGCAACGACGATGCTCTTGACGGGTCCCTGTCCGACGCTCCGGGTCTGGACGGCGGGGTCCGATTTGAGAACTGCATGTATGATGCTGCGATCGGCCGCATCCATCGGCTCGGTCGTAACCTCCTTGTTCGCGGCCTTGACCTGCTCGGCAAGCGACAGGGCCTTGCTCTTAAGGAAGTCCCCCCGGCGCCTCTTGTACCCGCTGACGTCCAGGATGATCTTCGGGCTCTTCTTGCTGCCGCGCTGCAGCATCCGGTTCGCCACGTACTCGAGCGCGCTCAGCGTATTCCCGCCCTTCCCAATCAGGAGACCATCAGACCCGGCCGTCTCGATGTCGATGATCAGCGTGTTCCTTTCTTCTGTAACGTGAAGCTGGTAGCTCAAGCGCATCAACCTCAACAGGTCGCCAACGATCTCCTCTGCCCGTGCTCGCACGCTCACGCGCTGCGACACCGCCACCCTCACCGGAGTTCCCCCGAAGAGCCCAAGGAAACCTTTCCGGCCGTGGTCTATTACCTCGATGCTCGCCTGCTCGCTCGTGATTCCGAACTTCGCGAGCCCGCGCGCTGTCGCCTCAGCCACACTCTTTCCTGATGCCTCGACGATTCGTGCCATTCGATGTCCTCCTCCTGCTGCCCCGTGGGTCAATGCGTCCTACTTCTTCTTGCGACGTCGTCCTCCGCGGCTCTTGCTGCGACTCGTGCTCGATGACTGCGGCGCCCGACCGGTCTCATTGACGGTCTCGGTCGCCTCGAACGCGGGTAGCGCGGTGACGGAAGCAGATCCGCTTTCAGGAACACCTTCCGGGACAGCGGCATCGGGTGCGGCCACGGCGGCCGTAGGGCCACGGTGGATGTAGTACTGCTGTCCGATGCTCAGGACGGTGTTCACCAGCCAGTAGATCACGAGGCCAGATGCGAAGTTGTAGAAGAGCACCGTGAAGAGGATGGGCATCATCTTCGCCGGCCTGGCTGGGATCCGATGTGGTGAACTTCTGCTGCACGAGCATTCCGAGGCCCATGAGCAGAGGAAGCACGTGTATCGGGAATCCAGCTATTGCTGCGATCGTGTCCGGCTGTGAGAGATCGGTCATCCACAACATGAACGGTGCGCCTCGGAGCTCGATGGTCGTTCTGAGCACCTGGAAGAGCGCGATGAAGACGGGCATCTGCAAGATCATGGGAAGGCAGCTGCCCAGAGGGTTCACTTTCTCTTTCTTGTACAACTCCATCTGCGCCTTGGCCAATGCCTCCTTGTTGTTCGCGTACTCCTCCTTGAGGGCATTGAGCTTCGGCTGCACGTCCTGCATGCGCTTCATCTCTGTGAAGCTCTTGTGCGTCAGCCTGTAGAAAAGGAGCTTCGTCACGATGGAGATGAGGATGATCACCAGGCCGTAGTTCGGGATGTACTCGTGTCCCCAGACCAGCGCCTTGAGGAGCAGAACCGACAGCGGTCTTGTCAAACTCCACCCCATGTCGATCGCCCGCTCGAGCCCCACACCCGTCGCTGATATCTGGGCGTAGTCCTGGGGGCCAGCAAACACGCGGAACATGACCGACGTGCCCTCGCCCTCTATGGGCACCGCCGCTCTGAAGCCGACACTCCGCGCTTCCGTGTCTCCTATCGCACGTGTTTCACTGCACGTTATGCCCACCGGCGCGACCGCCGCCATGAAGTAGCGCGACTGCGTTGTCACCCACTCGATGGCCCCTACCCGCGGGTACTCCACCCGCTTCTTGAATCGACCGAGTCCGTCCTTCGCGATACCTCCATCGATCCGCACTACGGACGCAGGCGCCTTGCCGTCCTCCTTCGCCTCCGTCGGCGTCACACCCGGCCATCCGATCCAGACGGAACGTCTTCCGGACGGATCCCGAAGACCCGACACATCCACGCGGGCGTCGAAGGCGTAGCCGTCCGCGTAGAACGTGTACTCGCGCACGACGTTGATGCCATCCGGGCCCGTCGCGGAGTAGCGCACCACCGCGGTCTCGCGCCCGTCCATCAGATTCACATGGGAGGGGCTGTCCGACTCGAACATCCAGTCGTCCACCGGCAGCGTCGTCGCGCCGTAATCCACAGTGAGGGCAAGAGCCCGCGCGCCCTCCGGTACCAGCGAGACCGGGGGCGGCGCATGGTCCTCCGGGTCCACCCGCAGGTTGTAGTCCTTCAGCTCCCACGACGTAATCGAACCACCTCGGCTCGAGAGTGTGGCCACCCACAGCGGGGCGTCGATCGTGATGGTCCTCTCCGGAGTCGTCCCCTCCATTGGATCGAGCGTGACCGTCACGTCCTCCGGATGGCCGACCTCGGCAGCATCCATATCTGACGCTGCGGACCCGCGCGCCTCTTCGTCCTCGACGGGGGTCGGACTTCCGGTCGGCGACAAGACCACATCGCCGGCCGCTTCCATCCCCGCCTGCTCCGCCGCCACCCTCTGCCGCTGCTGGCTCTGCCAGTAGTTGAAGCCGAACAGCACCACGAAGATGAGAACGACGGCT
>JALGZG010000245.1 GCA_025782345.1 bacterium
GCCCATCTCCCGGACGTCCTCGTTCTTCCCTTTGAACGCGAACGAGGAGGTCCGCGCGACGATCCGCAGGCCCTCGAGGTGAGCCAAAGCGTTGATGATCTCCTCGGCCATGCCATCGCAGAAATACTCCTGCTCGGGATCAGCACTGAGGTTCGCGAAGGGGAGGACGGCGACGGAAGGCTGCGCGCGGAGACGCGCTCCCGCGGAAGGCATGGCGAGTGTTGCCGGGGCTCCGGTCTCGAGCGCTCCTTGCACGGCGAAGATGTCACCGGCTAACTCCAGAGCGCTCGCGTAACGGGCGTTGCGATCCTTCGCGAGCGCCTTCTTCAGGATAGCCTCGAGGGTCTCCGGTATATCGGGGCGCAGCTCGATCGGAGGTCGGGGAGCCTCATGGAGTATCGAGTAGATGACGGCCATGTCGCGGTCTCCGGTGAACGGCCTTTTGCCGGTGAGCATCTCGTACAGGACGACGCCCAGCGACCAGATGTCTGTTCGACCGTCGATGTCGTCACCGCGCGCCTGCTCCGGTGACATGTAGGAGACCGTCCCCGGTGCCCGGCTGGGTCAGCTGCGCGCCTCCTGCGACGCGCGCGAGTCCGAAGTCCATGATTTTCACCACACGGTTCGGCGTCACCACGATGTTGGCAGGTTTGATGTCACGATGGATGATGCCGCGCTCGTGTGCGGCGGCAAGGCCGCTGCCTATGTCCGCCGTGATGGCGAGGGTCTCGTCGAGTGAGAAGGGGCCCGATTTCATCCGAACCCGGAGGTTCTCGCCCTCGACGTACTCCATGGCGATGAACGTCTTCTCGTCGGCGGCGGCTATCTCATAGATGGTGCATATGTTCGGATGATTGAGCGAGGCCGCGGCCTTGGCCTCGTGCACGAATCGCTCCTGATCTTCCTCCGTGCCCATCGCGCGGGGGGAGAGGAATGGGCGCTCCCGGTGTGCGGTCGCCGTCCACAGCTATTCTACAGAAGTCGCAGACCAGCGTATAGCTGATTCCGCGGACTGCGGCGGGCAGGCGCCGTCAAGGTCGCCCGATACGTCGGGTTCTTGCGCAGTTCCTCAACGTGTGACAACATCTTGATGGGCAGGCGCAGAGCGATGGCGGCGAGGGAGCCGGGCGTGTACCGGCGCAGTCCGGAGAGCCACTGATGGAGCACCGGGGAGGAGCTGTGTTCTTTCGTACGGACGACGGGGTCGAGCTGGTGGCGGTGACGGCCGAACAGATGCGCGAGGTCGACCGCGTCGCGATGGATGAGTTTGGGCTCGGCGTGCTCCAGATGATGGAGAACGCCGGCCGAAGTCTCGCCATGCATGCCATGGAGATGCTCTCTGAGGGCGCCGGCCGCGTTGCGGTGCTCGCCGGTTCCGGTGGGAACGGGGGAGGGGGCTTGTGCTGCGCGCGGCACCTGCGGAATCATGGCGTCGTCGTCGACCTGGTGCTTGATCGGCCGCCGTCTCGCCTCGCCGGGGCGGCCGAGGAGCAGTTCCGCGTCCTCGCCGAATCAGGAGCGAAGCCCGTTCCTGATGAGGATGTGCCCCGTGCTGTCGACGGTGCGGCTGTGATCATCGACGCGCTGACCGGATACGGTCTCGTGGGAGCTTCCCGCGGACGCGTCGCTCGTGACATCGAGATCGCGAACCAGAGCGGCGGGCGAATCCTGTCACTTGATGTGCCATCGGGAGTGAACGCAACAACGGGCGACGTCCTCGGTGCGGCGATCCGTCCCGAGCGTACGCTGACGCTCGCTCTTCCGAAGACCGGACTTGCTCGCGTCTCGGGCGAGCTCTACGTGGCCGACATCGGGATACCGCTCGCGGTGTACGAGAGGCTCTCCATCGTAGTGCGGCCGTTCTTCCGCGGGCGATACAGCGTTCGCGTGTCCTTCGCAGGGTGAAGCGATGACGATTGGAGCAGGTGGTCAGTCGAGAGAGGGAATCAGCCCGGGCCGCGGTCGGGTGCAGGCTGACCACTGTGGCCGCGCCATCGTAATGATGGTCCTCTCCGGCCTGTCGTTCGCGCTCGTCGCTGTGATGGTACGACTCGCAGGGGAGATCCCCCTCTGCGAGAAGGTCTTCTTCAGAAGCGTTATCATGCTCGCGGTGACCGGTGCGCTTGCAGTTCGCGCCAGGGAGAACCTGTTCGCGCGCAATCCGCGGATGCCGCTCCTGCTTCTTCGCGGCGCGTTCGGCACGATCGCCATGTTCCTCTACTTCTTCGCCATCGAACGCCTGAACATCGCCGACGCGACCGTTCTCAACAAACTGTCGCCGTTCTTCGTCACGATGTTTGCCGTGCTCTTCCTGCGCGAGAAGCTGTCGAGGTACATCATCCCGGTGCTCGTGGTGGCGCTCGTCGGAGCCGCACTGGTCATCAAGCCGCAGTTCGATTTCGAAGCGATTCCAGCCATCGCCGGCTTCGTTTCGGCGGCGGCGTCCGGGGCGGCCTACACGGTCGTGCGGCACCTGAGAGGAAAAGAGCCCCCCTACAGGATTGTTTTCTATTTTTCTCTGGTGTCCGTGGTGGTCGCCGTGCCGCCGATGCTCCTCAACTTCGTGAGGCCGGAAGGGTTGCAGTGGGTCTACCTGCTTGGTATCGGCGTCTTCGCGACGACCGGCCAGTTTGCGCTGACGCTGGCCTACCATCAGGCGCCCGCGACGAGGATATCAATCTACGTCTACGTCCACATCCTGTTCGCCTTCGCGTTCGGGTTGCTGCTCTGGGGGGAGATACCGGACACGCTGAGCATCGTCGGCACCGTGCTAATTATCTCGGCGGCCGTCTACAACTACCGCCGGGTCCTCGCGGAGAAGGCGGCGGCCGGGTGAGACGCGCCGGCTCGCTGGCGGCGGTTTCTGGGCGCCGGCTTCGGGGCCACGGCAGTCACCGAAAGAAGAACCCCGTGCGATGGTGTTACATCACACGGGGCTCGTTGCTTGCGTGTTCCGGTACGTCCCGGGGTCATCCACCCGCTAGGCCGCGTCTCTCCAGGCGATCAGAGTCTCGATCTCCTTGTCGAGGCGGTCCCCGATCTCGTCCGTGTAACCCAGGTGCCTGAACACCGCCCTGCCCTCCTGGTCGATGAGGACGGTCACCGGGATCGCGAAGACCCTGTA
Organism: bacterium; assembly: GCA_025782345.1. Lineage (GTDB taxonomy): Bacteria > Joyebacterota > Joyebacteria > Joyebacterales > Joyebacteraceae > JALGZG01. The sequence goes on from JALGZG010000245.1 coordinate 3,125, forward strand.
GGCGTCGGAGACTTCATCGTCCGCGTCGCTCAGCAGGATGTGCCTGACGTTGTTCTCTTCAAGGAAGCTTCTGGCTTCGGCACCGCGCACACCCGAGTCGATTGAGACGAACTGCACTCCCAGGTCCTCGTATTTGTTGTGAAGCTCAACGAGACGTGGGAACTCCGCGCGGCAGGCCCCACACCCATCCGACCAGAAGTTGAGGACGAGAATATCTCCGCTGAAGCTGTCCAGGCTGACCGTCTCACCGTCGGCGGTTCGAAGACGGAACGCCGGGGCCGCCTTCACTCCCTCGTAGCGCAGCCCGGCCACCAGTTCCTCCATGGCGGAGGCGTCGCCGTCGCGCTGGACGAGGAGCGCGGCCAGGTCTCTGCGGGCCGGGTCGTCTGTATCGACGGACTTCGCCGCGACCACGGCAAGAAGATCGATGGCCTCGTCGGTCATGCCGCCCGAATCGTACGCCGTTAGAAGGTGCTGGACGGTCTCGTTGTCCGAGGTGAGCGTCTCGTCCATGAGAACCACCGCGGCCTTCAGGTAGCCGGCGGCTTCTGCGTAATCGCCGGCGGCGTAGTGAGCCCACCCTACCGTGTCGAGGACCATCGTGCTGTCGTACCGCGAAGACGCGAAAGCCAGGGCCTTCTTGCTGAGTGCGACCGCAACGTCGGGCGCCAGGCCCCGCTCGGCCATGTCGTAGGCGACGCGGTTCAAGGGGTCGGAGTCGGTCAGCCCGTCGAGCTCGGCCATGGCTATGGCGGCCTCCACCGCCCGACCCTCATCCTCCGAGATCGCGATGTCGTAGACCGCGGCATTGAGAGCCGCGATGGCCATCGGGAGCTCGGTCTGTCCCGCGAGCAGTTCCACGCGTGCGAGCGCGGCCTCGAAACCCTGCTCCTCGACAACGGAGGTCAGAAGCTTCCTGTATGCCATGTCGAGCATCGACCCCCACATGCCGTACTCGTCCCTGTCCGTTGCCTTTTCGGCCGCCAGCGCGACTCGAAGAATCAACTCGGGGTTCGTGTGCTCGCTCCGCTGGTGGAAGTAGACGATCCAGTGGTATGGCTCCATCGGCGCGTCGTTCACCTCGAGAATGGCGCGCGCCAGGTCCTCAGCCCTCTCCACGCGCGCGGGGTCCTCGGTCTCGATCAGCGCCCTATCGAGCCTGGCGATGATCCGGTAGCGAAGCCACGCCGTCAGGTTCTCCGTGTGGAGCGCCTCGTACAGTCCGATGACGGACTCGGTGTCGTCGACACCGCGGAACTCGGACGCCGCGGCATCGAGGGCCCTCAGGAGAAGCTCTCGGTCGGCCGTCTGATTGTTGACCAGAAAGATGAGGGCGGC
>JALGZG010000131.1 GCA_025782345.1 bacterium
TTGGCACGGAGTGCCGTCTTTTGACGTCTCAGTCGACCCGGCTCCGTCGCCTCCATCGGGCATAATCGCCGAGTGGATCGGCAGTGACATCCAGCTGACGTGGGAGCCCAACTGCGAGAGCGACTTCAGGCGCTACTGGATCTACCGGGACACGTTCCCGATCTCTCCTCCGATCGACGGGGACCTGCTGGTCGGCTTCACGCCTGATCCCGAGTTCCTGGATGAGGGGCTCAACCCGAGCTGGACGTACTTCTACCGTCTGGTGGCGACGGACGCGGAGTCGCAGAAGAGCGAGTACTCCGATATGGTCATCATGGGCACGGGAGCCATACTCGCGGTGCCGTCGTCCTACGGGACCATCCAGGCGGCGATAGACGCGGCCTCGGTTATAGACACGGTCCTTGTGTCACCTGGGACGTACAACGAGAACATCACGATGAAGGACGGCGTGATCGTAATGAGCACGGACGGTCCGGCGACCACGACGATCAGCTCCGGGACCGGCGCGGTGGTGGCATCGGTCGGGTACGGTGACCTGACGCTTCTCGACGGGTTCACAATCGACGGTCAAGGGACGGCTCAGTACGGACTGGACAGCTGGAGCTCCTACTTGAGGGTGGAGAACTGCTCGTTCGTGAACTCGAACACGGGAGCGAATTTCCGGTACGGGGACAACTCTACACTCACCGGGAACAGCTTCACGTCGAACTCGAGCGGCATCGCCGTATCTGACAGCTCGCGTCCGTTCCTTAAGAACAACGTGATCGAGCTGAACACGTTTACTGGGATCTACAACATGGGCGAGCCCGGTCCCGAGGTGGGACGTACGCTCGCCGACGCGAACGACATCATGGACAACGCGATCTTCCACGTGTTCAACCTGGCTGCTGGGACCGTGGATGCGGACTACAACTACTGGGGCAGCACGTGCGTGGCCGACAGCCTGTTCTACGGTCTTGTGGACTACGTGCCGTGGACGGACGAGACGCACACGGAGACGTACACGGAGTGCGGCACGGGCGTCGATGAAGGCGTCGCGGTGAAGGCTTACTTGAGCCACAACTTCCCGAACCCGTTCAACCCGTCGACGGCGATCCAGTATCGCGTGCCGTCGCCGGGCAGCCGCGTGCGTCTGTCGGTCTACGATCTCTCCGGCCGCCTGGTGCGGATGCTGGTCGATGCCTACAGAAGCGGGGGAGAGCACCTTGCCATCTGGCGAGGGTTGGACGACCACGGCCGCGCGGTGGGCTCGGGCGTGTACTTCTACCGACTCGAGGTAGGGGACACGAAGCTCGAACGCAAGATGGTCATGCTAAAGTAGGAGGACGCTGCCCGTTCCGGAGAGCATTCGGGGGCGGGCGCCGGATTCGGCCCTGTCCGCGTCCGGATATCCCACGTTCACTGATGGGGTCGCCTCGCGGCGGCCCCATCTCTGTAGTGAGTGGAAATCATTGACACGTGTAGAAGATTAGCGTATTCTCAGATCACTCAATGATAGCATACCGTGCTTTCCGCACCGGGGCTGCACTGGCCGAGAAACCCGTGCTGAAGACCTCTGGGCCGGCACCGCCCGGGCCTTCCTGGGCCGAGATCGCGGCGAGCACCTGGAGCGCGTCCGGCAGATTCGTGGCGACGGTCCTTGAGGGCAAGCTGCCGGAGGGCGGCGCGCCGGTGCCCGTCAACACGGCGTCTGCGGGCAGCACGATGGTCATGGGAAAGGGAGCGCACGATGCGACACTCAAGAGCACTCACAGTTCTTGCGGCGGTGGTGATCCTGAGCCTATGGGGATCGGTGGCGGGCGCGCAGGTCTACGCCGGCGAGAGCGAGCCGGGGTGGATCGTGGGCTACGAGGGCGCTGTCGGAACCGTCGTCAATCCGGAAGCGTCGATACCCGGCGTACGCGGCATGACGCTCGACGAGTTCGGCCGTCTGCTCATCGCGGCGTGTTGTGACCAGGGGGACATACTGCTCTTCGACATCGAGACCCAGACGCTTGAGACTCTCGAGTATCACCAGTCGAACTACGCGACCGAGGACGTCTATCCCGATCCGGCCGACTCCAGCATCTATGTCATCAAGAACGGAACCCCATACGATGGTGGCCCGCGCTGTGACAGCTACCTCGGTATTCTACCGTGCGGGGTGGGTCCGGCCGGAACCATATACACGTTCGGAAGTGACGACACGCTCGTGGACCTTCAGGTCTGGCCGATGGGTGACCGTGCGGGGAACATACTGGTTCTCGTCGAAAGCGGAGGCGCAGGTTCCGGGTTCCTTGCGGAGTTCGAGAAGACGGGGCCGGGGACCTTCGTTCGACTCCCGAACGTCATCGACCCCGGTGCAATGGTGGCGGAGCCCGGAGGGTTCGCGATAACGCCCGGCGGCGGCATCGTGATCGTGGACCGCGAGTCCGGCCTGCACCACGTGGTCGCGGGCGCAGTCGTCCCATTCGGTGAGGCTGAGGGTCCCCACTACACCGACATGGAAATCGGATCGGACGGCACCATCTATCTTGTGAACGCGGAAAACGACGTGATCGAGCGCTACGACGAGGACGGCATGAGGATTCCGCTGGACCTCGCTGGAGGCATCACGAACCCGACGGCCGTGACCGCCGCATCGTTCGCGCCGACTCCGGAGGGAGAGAACGCCTTCGTCGAGCCCCTCTCGGACGTCGAGATCACCTACGAGGAGGTCACAAGCGCTGGGTTCACATCAGCGGCCGCGGAATCGTCCCAGAACAGAGTGAGCCCCGAGGGGAACTTCCTGCCCGACTACGCCGTGCTCCCCGGGTCGCGCGACCACTTCCTCTACATCTCGCTCTCGACCGAGGCGGTCTACCGAAGCCTGATCCAGGTGGACGTTCTCATGGAGGGCTCGCGCCTCTTCTGCGCGAGCGGCGTCAGCGATACCTTCCGTGACTTCACGGTCGTGGGGAGCATCGAGGACGCGCGCGGGACGATGCCGCGGTTCAGCGAACTCGGCGGGCCCCCCGGAGGCAGGTTAGAGACGGGCCCCACCGAGGTCGTCCTCGTCGACGACACGCGCGAGCTTTCGCAGGTGACGCTGTACAAGTTCTGGCGCCTCGAGAAGGCCATGGAGATGCCCGACGCGGTGCCGTCCCAGGACTCCTGCCCGTGGGAGGTGATGGAGTTCCTCCAGACGTTCCGCGAGAGGGCGCGCTACAACTACGATGCTGGGGTCCCGGGGAACGCCCTGAGCGAGCTCGCGATCATGAACTCGATCCTGCGCGACCACGCTGGCTGGTGCGTACCCGAATCCTCCGACGACGAGGAGATGGGTAACCTCGTCGGCAAGGTACTCGCGCACTCGAAGACACTGATGCATAGCATCGAGCTCGAGAGCGGCGAGATCTTCGCGGGCATCGACGACGCGCTGGCGGCGATCGCGCTCTCTGTGACGAGCCCGGCGCGCGGGGAGTGCGTGCTTGCTCTGTCGGGTCCCGTGGGCACCGAGGCCCGGGTGAGCATCTACAGCGTATCCGGCAGACTGGTGGCGACGGTCTTTGAGGGCAAGCTGCCGGAGGGCGGCGAGACGGTCGTGTGGAACGGCCTTGATCAGACGGGCCGTCCGATAGCATCCGGCGTCTACTTCGCCCGCGTGGAGTCAGGTGGGGAGATGCAGACGGCGAAGCTGGTCTACATCAGGTAGGTCCGCGCGCAGCAGCATGTGACTGACAGGCGCCGGTTGGGCAGGACCGTCCCTCTGGGCGGTCGACCCCGCCGGCGCCGCTACGTGCGTGGGGTCGCACCCCCACCCCGGGAACCGGCTGGTCAGGGCGTTGCACATCTGGTAGCCTGATGCCTGGCGTCGGTGACCGTTGCTCACAGGTGTTTGCACTGTCGGAGTTGAATCGAGAGGTGACACGGAGCAGCATGGTAGGCAAGGCGGTCTCTCACTACCGCATCATCGACGAACTCGGCCGGGGCGGCATGGGCATCGTGTACGCCGCCGAGGACACGAAGCTGGGCCGGCGTGTCGCTCTCAAGGTTCTGGCGCAGGACGTCGCCGCCGACCACGAGCGTGTGCAGCGGTTCATCCGGGAGGCGCAGGCCGCGTCCGCCATCAACCACCCCAACATCGCCACCATCTATGAGATCGATGAAGTCGACGGGCTGACATTCATCGCCATGGAGCTCGTCGAGGGCGAGACGCTGCGCGCGAAGATGTCCGCCGGCATCCCGTCCTTCGATGAGATCCTCGACCTGTCCAGGCAGATCGCCCGCGCGCTGGGCAAGGCCCACGAGCTGGGTATAGTGCACCGCGACATCAAGCCCGAGAACATCGTCGTGAGGCCCGACGGACTGGTCAAGATACTCGACTTCGGGCTCGCCAAGCTGCTTCAGACGTCCGAGAGCACTGATGCGACGCAGGCCATGTCCCTCACGCGCGAGGGCGCCGTGATGGGGACGGCCCGCTACATGTCTCCGGAGCAGGCGAGGGGCACGCCCGTGGACGCAAGGGCGGACGTGTTCGCCGTAGGCTCGGTGTTCTACGAGATGGCGGCCGGGCGGCCCGCGTTTCCCGGCGAGACCCACGTCGATGTTCTCTACGCCGTCGTCAACACGCCGCCGGCTCCGATCCCCGACGACGCGGGAGTGCCGAGGGAATACCAGGGGATAGTCGCGCGAGCCCTCGCGAAGAAGCCGGCCGACCGGTTCGATGACTGCAGCGCGGTCGCCGCGGAGCTCGAGAAGTTCGGCGCGCCTGTGTCCTCCGTGCTGGGGACCCAGCTCGGCTCACTGGGCGAGACGACGTGGCAGACGGCCACCGGCGTCATGGACAAGTCCCTCCAGGAGACCACCTGGATAGACCCCCAGCAGTCGATCGCCGTGCTTCCGTTCAGGAACATGAGCGGCAACCCCGACGCCGACTGGATGCAGTCGGGTCTTCAGGTGATGCTGGGAAGTGACCTCTCGCAGATCCCGACGCTGCGAGTCGTGCCGGCCGACCGCCTGACAACGCTCATGGCCGATCTCAAGCTCGGCCCGGGCGCAGCACTTGATGAGACGGCCGTCAGGTCGATCGGTGAGTTCCTCAACGTCGACACGATCGTGAGCGGCAGCTTCGTCAAGCTGGGCCCGGTAGCGCGGGTCGACGTGTCGATACGACGACCCTCGACGGGAGAGGAGGTGCACGAGAAGGCCGAGGCCGGAACCGAAGCGGAGCTGCTTCAGGTCGTGGCGCACCTGGCGGCGCAGGTCCGCCGCACCATCCAGAGTGAGGGGGCGCGGGATCTCGTTGTCACGATGGTCGGGGAGAAGGGCTCAAAGGAACCCGACGCCATCCGCGCGTACGTGGACGGGCTGGCGAAGCTCTACGAGGGGAACAACATCGAGGCCATCACGCTTCTCTCTGAGGCGGTCGAGCACGACTCGGACTTCGCGCTCGCCTACACGTACCTCGGTGAGGCCCTGTCGAACTCGGGGAGGGCGGAGGAAGCCCGCGACGCCCTGAGGAACGCTACGCAGCGGGGCGAGGGACTCACCCGCGCGGACTCGCTCTTCATCACAGCCAGAGAGGCGATGGCGGCGGGCGAGATCGAGCGCGCCATCGAGGCGTTCGAGCTTCTCGTTCAGCTTCTTCCCAACAACTTGAGCGCCGTCTACGAGCTGGCCCAGGCCTACGAAATGAAAGGCGACTGGGACGGCGCCATAAGGAACCTCGAGAGGATCATCGAGCTGGACCCCAAGTTCGTTACGGCCCTCTTCGCCATGGGGCGCGTCAACATCAAGAAGGGCAGCGGTCAGGAGGCGGTCGAGTACCTGTACCGGGCGCTCTCGCTCAACACACTTCTGGGGAACGACGAGGGGCGGGCGACCGTCCTGAATGCAATAGGTCTTGCCGATTACTACCTCGACCGATACGACGAGGCCCTCAAGCACTACCACGAGTCACTCGAGATCAAGCGACAGATAGGGGACCGCCGGGGAGAGAGCGCCACGCTCTCGAACATGGCCGTCGTCTATCAGGTCAGGGGCGACTACGAGAAGTGTGTCGAGACCTACGAGGCCGCCCTCGCCATCAGCCGGGAGCTGGGTGACGACCGGGGCACGGCGGAGAACCTGATCAACATCGGGACCGCCTACGAGGAGCGCGGCTTGCTCGACGAGGCCCTCGAGAGTTACAAGAAGGCCCTGAAGATCGAGTCGGACACGGGCGACCGGATGCCCGAGATACTCTGTCTCAACGATATCGGCAACGTGTATCTGATCCAGGGCAAGGTGGACGACGCCGAGGTCTACTTCCAGCGGGCGCTCGAGGCGCGCAGGCAGCTGGGAGAGAAGAAGGGCACCGCCATCTCACTCAACTACCTCGGGAACATAGAGCGGCTGAGGGGCCGCCTCGACAAGGCGATGGCGAGGTACCTGGAGGTCCTCAAGATCTCCAAGGAGATAGGCTGGCGGAGCGGTGAGGCCGAGACGCGCGGCTACATGGCCACGGTCATGGCGCACCAGGGGAGGTACCGAGCCGCGCTTGAGTCCCAGGACGAAGCCCTCGGCATCTTTGAAGAACTGGGCGACAAGAACGGTATCGCATGGTCGCTGGTGGCACGGTCGAAGCTCGAGTGTTCCCTGGGTGAATGCGGCGCCGCCGCGGACACCGTGGCGCGCGCCCTGGAGATGGCGGGCGAGATCGGCAACGAAGAGCTGATCGCCGACGCGCTTCTGGCACGCGGGACCATGGGCAACCTCTCGGGTTCCGGCTCGGTTGTCGCGGACCTGGAGCTCGCGCGGACGCACGCCGAGGCGAGCGGCGCGCGAATCACCCTCCTGCAGGTCGCCTCGGAGCTCGGACGTGCGCTCCGACGTGACGGGAAGCTCGAGGGTGCGCTCTCGGTCCTCGATGACGTGGCCAGGGAGGCCCGCAGTCTGGGGCTGGAGTCCGTTAGGGCCGTGGTCGAGTTCTACCGGGCACAGACGTTGCTCGAGAGCGGGGACCGCGTGGCCGCTAAGGAGGCGGCGTCGACCGCGTGTGAGATGGCCGGGTCCATGGGTGAGCGGGAGCTTCTCCTGCGGTGCCGCAGCCTGCTCGCGAAGATAACGCGCGGAGACAGCGACTCGGTGAAGAACGCGATATGCTGCCTGGACGAGGCCGCCCGGCTGGTCCGAGAGCTCGGCGAATCGGGACCCTCGTTTCTCTCTCGTCCCGATGTGGCGCATGATATCTCTGACTCGGTTGAGATCCTGAACGAGGCGGGGCGGTCGGAGGACCTGTCGAGATTCCCGTGGCTGGAACTGGGAGAGGCCGGCGGCCGGTCCGGTGGCGAGGAGGAGAGCGCGTAGCAGCACCGCGGCCAATCGGCGTGGGATGAGGCGTCAGGGGCTGCCTTGAAGAGACAGAACCACAACGCCCGTCGCCATCAGCATCGCGCCTGTGAGTCTCGCTCGCAGGTGCTTCTCTTTGAAGAAGAAGTACCCGAACACGACCGACAGCACCATGCCCGCGCGCTTGACGGCGATGACGTAGCTCGCCATGGTGAGTTCGATCGCCGTGAACTGGCTCAGTATCATGACCGCGGCAAAGAGGCCCAGCAGGAAGAGCCGCGGAACCATGGCCCGGCCGAGTGGTTGCTTCCTGAGCCCGAAGATGAGAAACGGCACGTAGAGTAATCCGAACACCAGAGAGAAGAAGGTCGTGTAGTAGGAAGGAGAGCTGGCCATCGTTGCCACCTTGTCGTGCACGGCCGATATGCTCCAGAGGGCGGCGACGACGAGCATCAGAAGGCTGCCCCTCTCTGATACGATGGCCTTGACAGGAGCGAGAAAGCCGCCCCGGATCTTGTCGATGTGGATCGCGTATCCGCCCGCCACTATCAGGAGGATCCCCACGAGACCGAGGGCGCTGGGAGCTTCCTTGAGCACGATCCAGCTCGGGATGAGCATGAAGAGTGGAGTGAAGGCCAGGAAGGGCATCGTCAGAGACAGAGGGGAGATGGAGAGCGCTTTCACCTGAAGTGTGACACCGATCATGTTGACGACCACACTGATCATCGCGGCGCGGAGGAACTCCGGCTCGACCGCCGGCATCCCCTGTCTGAAGAGCAGGAGCGCGGACCAAGGCAGCGACAGCGTGATGAGCCCCCAGGCGACAACGTAGACGTGAGCTCTTCCCGAGAGCGCCTTGGCGTAGCTGCCGGTCGCCGCAAATCCGACTGCGGTCACTATCGCTATGGGAACCCAGGTCACAACGCCGCCTCTTTTCGGGGTTCACGCCTCTTCGAGATCCAAGCTTCTTCCAATCCAGCGATGCTAGCCGCGCCGTTCGCCGAAGTCAAAGAGCAGTTCTCTCTCCGTGAGTTGCCGGTGTTGCCGCCGGCCGTGCGGCGTGCTACCCTGACCGGGCCCCGCAGCCATGGTTCGAGGGAGCAACCGGAGCGAGCCCGTGCCGAACACGCCCCAGGAACACCAGCGTCTCACGGTCCTTGCCCTCTACGGCTGGCGCGAGTTCTGGTCGATGGGGGAGGGCCGGGGCGCGCCGTCGTTCTTCCTCTCCATCACGAGCTTCCCGAAGCGCGGCCACGATATGCACGTGCTCATGCCCGGGCGCCCGGGTTGTCCTCGCGAGGAGGACTACCATGGCGTCACGCTCCATCGCTTCCGCAGCGCGGTCAACTTCATGCCGGAGCCGGGCGCGAGCAAGGTTCTCCAGCACCTCAAACGTCTGTTCTCATACGTCTACTGGTTCATCCGCGTCGTTCCCGCTGGGAAGTCGCTCGCGTCGAAGCTGGGTGCCGATGTCGTCATCGGCATGGGAGAGCTGGGTGCGCAGGCGGCCTTCCGCATCGCGCGGGCGACGGGCGTCCCGAACGTCACCAGACTCTTCGGCATCGGTGTGTTCCCCACCAGCAGGCTGAAGTTCATGCTCCGCTACCGGGAGACGCGCGCGCTGACCACGCCGGCTGCCTACGTCATTCTCTGCGACGACGGCTCGCAGGGTGACAAACTTGCCCGCCGCCTCGGTGTCGACATGGATCGGCTGCTGTTCTGGCCGAACGGTGTCGACAAGCGTCTCTACGAGTCCCCGAGACCCTCGCACGACATCCGGGTGGAACTGGGCATACCGGAGTCGAGCCGCATTGTGCTGTCCATCTCCAGGCTCCATTTCGAGAAGCACATCGAGAGGATCGTGCGGTCGGTTCCCGGTGTCGCCGCAGCGCGGGATGACGTCACGTTTGTGATCGTCGGAAGCGGAGAGGAGAGGGAATCCCTGGAGAGGCTGGCCGACTCTCTGGGCGTGCATGACCGGATGGTCTTCACCGGGTCGGTGGGACGTGAGGAACTGCCCGACTACTACAAGACGGCGGACGTCTTCGTGGCCCTGTCGGACAGAACGAACGTGTCCAACTCGCTCCACGAGGCCATGATCTCGGGTCTGCCCGTGGTGGTCCTCAATACGGGGAGGACGGCGGACGTCGTACAGAACGACGAGAACGGGATCCTGCTGACGCCTGCGGACCTCCCTCGCGTTCACGAGGTTCTTCTCGAGCTTCTGGCGGACGATGAACGCAGGCGAGTTCTCGGCGAGAGAGCTCGCGCGAGCGTCGACGAGAGGCTCCCGACCGTTGAGGAGCGCCAGGTGATGGAAGCCGGGGTGGCTGAGCGTGCTGTCAGGGAGCGTGCGGGATCGGACCCGCGGTGAACCGCGGAAGAGGGTGTGCGTGGACGAGGGACTGAACACCGAGGTCAGCGAGAGCCCCGCGAAGACCGTTCTTCGGCACAGCGTCATGACGTTCGGGACGAGGATGGCAATCGTCCTCGTCAACATCCCGACCTCGATCATGATCGCACGGCTGCTGGGAACCGACGGTCAGGGAGCGTACGCATCTGCCGTCGTCTTCCCGGCCATGTTCGCGTTCATCGGGCTCATGGGGTTGGACTCCGCCCACACCTTCCTGATCTCAAGGAAGCGATACGAGCTGGCACAGGTGAACGGTCAGAGCCTTCTTCTGATGCTCGTTCTGAGCGCCGTCATCACGCCGCTCTACATCATCTTCATCCGTTACTACGATGGGGCGTCGGAACCCGGGCTTCAGTCGATCCTGCGAGTGGCGGCCGTGCTCATCCCGATCCTCCTGGCCAAGTACCTGTCAGTGGCGCTCTTCCTTGGACTCAAGCGCATCCGACTCTTCAACATCGTCAACCTCGTGCAGGCCGCCGTTCTCCTGGTCCTGATGAGCGTCAATCTGTTCGTTCTGAAGGGAGGAGCGCTGGGCGCCGTCATTGCGTACGCCGTGAGCGAGACCCTGATCATCGCATTCGCGGTCCGGGCGATCCGCAGGGAGGCCGCCGGTGGACGCGTGTTCGCAAGGCCCGCTCCCGGGATGTTCCGGAAGTCGATCGTCTACGGGCTGCAGGGTCACTTCGGCGGGATGCTGACGCAGTTCACTTACAGGTTCGACATGTTCCTGGTGCTGTCGATGCTGGGGCTCAAGGCCCAGGGCCTCTACTCGATCTCGGTCATTCTGGCGGAGAAGCTGTCGCACATCCCGCAGTCGGTCAACGTAGTGCTCTTCCCGCAGGTGTCATCTCTCTCGACCGAGGAGGCGAACGCGCTGACGCCCAGAGTCACGCGAAACTCGCTCTTCATCGTTCTGGTCGCCGGTGCCGTGCTGTACCTGGTGAGCAGACCGCTTCTTCTTCTCTTCTACGGTACGGAGTTCCTGCCGGCCCTGAAGGCGTTCCAGATCCTGATCCCGGGCATAGTCACGCTCTCCGTGGCCAAGATCCTCTCGAGCGACCTGTCTGGCAGAGACCGCCGCATCTACCACACAGTGGCTACCGCGATCACCTTCGCGGTGAACGTGTCGCTCTGCTTCGCCTGGATACCGCGCTTCGGTATTGCGGGGGCAGCCTGGGCGTCCACCGTCGCCTACACGCTCCAGAGCGTGCTGATGCTCGCTTTCTTCACGAAGCTCTCGGGCTGCGGTCTCGCAGAGACGGTCCTCATTCGCAGGGAGGACCTTGCGTTGTACGGCGGGCTCGTGAGGAAGCTCGTCAGGCGTAGGGGTGGTGGGTAGCGGGGGCCCGATTCGAAGTCCAACAGAGGAGTCTGGGGCGCAATTTGGAAGTGATCGAGGTGAGGTTCAAGGTCAGGGGTGGCGCTCTCGTGCCTATGGGCGCCGGACACTCGCGGATCGCCGGTTCCTCATGCTCCTGCGCCCTTCCACGGCTCGCCAGGTAACCTCGAGACAAGTTCGTTGCCCACGAACTCTGCGGCCGCTAAGGGGTCGTAGGAGATGTCAGTTGAGATTAGAGGCCGGATGTCCTCCAGGAAGGCGGTAGTCCTGAGCTTCGCCGCCAGGTTCGCTTCGTACTGGGCCCGCGAGACGGTCAGCCCGTCGTGATTCATGTAGCGGCCGAAGCAATCGACTATCCGCTCTCCGGTGACCCCGCCTGACTGGAGCGCGATCCAGAGGTCATAGAGATCGCGTCCCTTCTTGCGCTGGTAGAGTGCACGCATCTTGGTTCCGAGTAGCTCGTCGAGGTGGTACGTCGGTAGCTCGGCTGTTCCGCTGAACCACGGGTTGTCGACCCTGAACGGGTGCCGATCAATCGGCAGAACGGAGAAGTGCTCCCGCGTGTTGATCTCCACCTTCAG
>JALGZG010000270.1 GCA_025782345.1 bacterium
TCGAACGCGCCCTGCGCGATGCCGACGGCCTGGGCGGCCACGCCCGGCCTCGACTTGTCGAACGTACGCATCGCCACGACAAAACCGGTGCCTTCCCGTCCCAGCAGGTTCCTCTTCGGGACCCTGCAATCCTGGAAGACGAGCTCGCGCGTCGTCGAGCCCCGGATGCCCATCTTGTCTTCCTTCTTCCCGAAAGTGAATCCTGGAGTGTCCTTCTCGACGATGAGACAGGACATCCCGCGTATCCCCGTGCCCTTGCTCGTCCGGACAACGACGGTGTAGATCTCGGCCTCGCCGCCGTTGGTGATCCACTGCTTCGTCCCGTTCAGGACGTACTCGTCACCGTCGAGCGCCGCGCGCGTTTCCACCGCCCCCGCATCGCTTCCCGCGTTCGCCTCTGTCAGGCCGAACGCCGCGAGCCTCTCCCCCGCCGCTATCGCGGGAAGGTACTCCCTTTTCTGTTCGTCGGAGCCGAACAGCAGGATCGGGTAGGCGCCGAGCGCCGAGGCGGCGAACGCCAGCGCGATGCCGCCGCAGACCCTCGAGAGCTCCTCGGCGGCGATGCACATCTCCATCACGCCGCCCCCGAAGCCGCCGTACTCCTCGGGGATGTAGACGCCGTAGATGTCGGACGCTGCCATTACTTTGACGATGTCCCAGGGGAACTCCCCGGTCTCGTCGTACTCCGCCCTCACGGGCAGTATCTTCTCCCGCGCGATCTGGGCGCAGAGTTCCTTCAACATCTCCTGTTCTTCGGTAAGGAAGTAGCTCACGACGACTGCTCCTTCCGGCGCCGGCGTGGCCGCCGACGGCCTCTCGAGGATCCGGTCCCGCCCGTCCGGGCGTTGCCCTTGATGACTCCGAGCTTGGCGAGCGCATGACGCGCCGCCATCTGCTCGGCCTCCTTCTTGTTCCGCCCCTCTCCACGACCGAGTGCCCGGCCACCGAGTCTCACCTCGACGTAGAACGTCCGCTCGTGTTCCGGTCCCTTGGCGGAGACGACGCGGTAGCGCGGTCTGGAACCGAGCTTCCGCTGGGCGTGCTCCTGCATGATGCTCTTGTAGTTCCTGTAGTCGTCTATCGCGAGGATCTTGTCCATGCCATCGAGAAGATGGCTCTCGACGAACCTCCGCGCTGCCGGAAGACCTCCGTCCAGATAGAGAGCGCCCAAAACCGCCTCGAACGCGTCCGCCAGGATGGACGGTCTTCCCGCTCCTCCGGACGAACGCTCGTTGTCGGAGAGGCAGACGTAAGTCCCCAGCGAGAGCTCCTCGGCCCTTCTGGCCAGGACGGTCTCGCTGACGACCAACGACTTGATCTTAGTGAGCTTGCCCTCCTGGCGCTTGGTGAACCTGGCGTAGAGGTGTTCGTTCACCAGAAGCCCGAGGACGGCGTCGCCGAGGAACTCCATCCGTTCATTGGATTCGCCGCGCTCCATATCAACGTCGTGCACGTACGAACGATGCATCAGCGCCTGATTGAGGAGATTCAGGTCGCGGAAGCTGACGTCCAGGACGCTGCAGAGCTCGGAGAGCGCCAGACGGCGTTCCTTCGTGAGCCCGACCGCGCGGCCCCTGAAGGTTGAGATGCGGTTGAGTAGTCTCTTGACCATGGCCATAGATACGAGTAGCGGCTAGCCCTCAAACCTCCGTGCGGCTAGCACCGCATTGTGCCCGCCGAACCCGAACGAGTTCGACAGCGCGGCCGTCACTTTCGTTTGCCTGGCCTGGTTGGGGACGTAGTCGAGGTCACATTCCGGATCGGGCGTATCGTAGTTGATCGTCGGAGGTATGACCGAGGACTCGAGTGTGAGAGCCGTGAATATCAGCTCGATGCCTCCCGCGGCGCCGAGCAGATGGCCGGTCATCGACTTCGTCGACGACGTGGCCAGCTCGTATGCGTGGTCACCGAAGACGCTCTTCACGGCGGCGGTCTCGTACTTATCGTTCAGGGGCGTGGATGTTCCGTGCGCGTTGATGTAGTCGATGTCGCCGGGTGCGAGCCCCGCATCGCACAGGGCCTCCCTCATCGCCCTCGCGGCGCCCTCGCCTCCCGGGGCCGGCGCGGTGATGTGGAACGCGTCGGAGGTGGCCCCGAAGCCGACGACCTCCGCCACCTCGACGAGATGGCTTTCATGTTGGCGAACCCGCCCACGGCAATCGGACAGATCGCCGCTTCGGCTCCGCCCGCCACCATGACATCCGCGTCTCCCCGACGCACCATCTGAAACGCGACACCGATCGCGTGCGCTCCAGACGCGCATGCCGAGACCGTGGCGAAGTTGGGCCCCTTGAGCCCCAACTCGATCGACACCGCACCCGATGGCATATCAGCGATCATCATCGGGATGAAGAACGGGCTGACCCTGCGCGGCCCCTTCTCCATTAGAACGGTGTGCTGCGCCTCGAACGTCTGGATGCCGCCCACTCCTGAACCGATGAGCACGCCCGCGCGGTCCGCGTCGTACCCACCATCCTCGAATCCTGCGTCCTTCCAGGCCATCTGCGAGGCAGCCATGCCGTAGTGAGTGCACGGGTCCATCTTGCGGGCATCGCGCTTGTCGATGAACTCCTCGACCTTGAACCCGGGGAGCTCACACGCTATCTGCACGGTAAAGCTCGACGGGTCGAACTGAGTTATCGTTCCGGCGCCGCTCTTCCCGGCGAGGAGCGACTCCCAGCTCTCCTGAACGCTCAGACCCAGCGGAGTCACCGCTCCCATGCCCGTTATCACCACTCTTCTCGACATGCTGTCCCTTCTTTGTCACAGTCGCCGCGGTGCCGATACACTCGCGCCACGGCCGTTCCTGCCCACCTCGACGACGGTCGCGCTCCGCCCGCGACCGCGGCCTCTTGAAACTGCGGCCCCGCCTCCCACGGCGGCGCCGCGGTCACTGCCTGTATCGGGGCGGGTCTTCCTACTCCGCTGCCACCTTCTTCTCGAGATAGCTGACGATGTCGGCGACGGTCTTGAGACCCTCCGCCTCGTCTGTGTCGTCCGCCGTAATACCGAACTCGTCCTCGAGCGAGAACAGGATGTCCGCCTGCTCGAGCGAGTCGGCGCCGAGATCCTCGACGATCGCCGCTTCCATCGTCACCTGCGCGGCGTCTATCTGGAGCTTCTCGGAGATAACCTGTCTTACCTTCTCTACGATATCTGCCATGTCCCTTTCACTCCCGTGTGTGGGGCCCGGGCGGGCCCACTTCCTCAGGCTCTGACCTTCTCGCTATAACATCCCACCGTCGACGCACACCGTCTGACCGGTTATATAGTCTGCTTCATCGGACGCGAGAAAAGCAACCAGATTCGCGACGTCCAAAGGGCTCCCGAAGCGCCTGAGCGAGATCTTCGAGGCGAAGTCCGCACGCGCCTTCTCGGGGAGTGAGTCGGTCATCGGGGTCTCTATGAACCCCGGGGCCACGGCGTTGGCCGTGATGCCGCGCCCACCGAACTCCTTGGCAACCGTCTTCGTCAGGGCAATCAGCCCGGCCTTCGAGGCCGCGTAGTTGGCCTGGCCCGCGTTGCCCACTAACCCTACGATCGACGCGATGTTGATGATGCGGCCGCTTCTCTGCGACATCATCGGACGCACGGCCGCGCGAATGCAGTTGAAGGCACCCTTGAGATTCACACGCATCACCAGGTCCCAGTCGTCCGGGGACATCCGGAGCAGCAGGTTGTCTCGCGTCAGCCCCGCGTTGTTGACCAATATGTCAAGACCTCCCAGGTCCTCAACGATACCCTTGAACACCGCGGCCACTGTCTCGGCATCCGTGATGTCCAGCTCGTACGCGATGGCCGTCACACCCGTGCTCGCGATCTCCGCGGCGGTCGACGAGGCGGTCTCGCCGTCGATGTCCACGATGGCTACGCCGGCCCCCAGTGACGCGAGCTTGCGGGCTATGGCCTTGCCGATTCCGCGGCCCGCCCCAGTGACCACGGCGTGCTTGTTCTCAAGCTTCATCGTCCACGCCTCCGAACCGACGACCCAGAATCCCCACTCAGTCGGTAGCAAGTGCTGCCGACAGCTTCTCGATGTCGCTCATCGAGCCTGCGCTCATCGTCTTGATCTCTGGGTCGATCTTCCGAAGAAGCCCGCGCAGGACGTTCCCGGGACCGACCTCGAGGAAGAGAGAGGATTTCCTGTTCACCAGAGCCTTCATGCACTCGACCCAGCGTACCGGACTCACCATCTGCTCGACGAGCCGGCGTCTGATGCCCTCGGGATCGTCGAGCGCCCCTCCTGTGACGTTCGCCACGAAGATGCACCGCGGGCGCTCGATGGGAACGCCGCCGAGCACGCTCTCCATCCCCTCGCTTGCCGACTTCAGGAGCTCGGAATGGAACGCACCGCTGACGTTGAGTTCGACGACCCTACGCGCGTTGCTCGTCGCGGCGACATCCATGGCGGCACGGACCGCGTCCACCTCGCCGGAGATGACGATCTGTGTCGGTGCATTGAGATTGGCGATCTGCACGATTCCCTTGTCGGCGACCTCCTTCAGGATCTGCTCGATCGCCTCCTCGGTCAGGCCGACGATCGCGGCCATTGCCCCGGGCGTTTCGAGCCCGGCCTCATACATCAGCCGGCCGCGCTCGCGAACGGCGCGCACGGCATCCTCAAGAGAGATGCTGCGCCCCGCCAGGAGAGCGCTGTACTCACCCAGGCTGTGCCCGGCGACCGCGTAGGGTACGATGTCGCGCTCTTCCAGCAGAGCCAGCGCCGCCGCGCTGGCGGTCAGGAGGGCCGGCTGGGTGTTGACGGTCTTCTTGAGCTCATCCTCCGGACCCTCGAACGAGACCGACGCGAGGTCGACGGCGATGGCCTCGGAGGCCCGCTCGTAGATCTCGCGAACCGTCTGCGAGTTCTCGAACAGGTCCTTCGCCATCCCTACCGACTGCGAGCCCTGTCCCGGAAAGATGAAAGCTATTCTGTCCACGCGTGTTCCTCAATGCCGGGAGACTGGCGGACGGCGAGAGTCGCGGAAGGCGGTAGCGAGGGCGCTTTGGTGACGCCTGGCTACCACCGGAAGAGCGCCGATCCCCACGTGAACCCCGAGCCGAAGGCAACCATGCCGATGAGCATGCCTTCCTTGAGGAGGCCTTCGTCGAAGGCCTCGGCCAGCGCGAGTGGAACGGACGCCGCCGAGGTGTTCCCATACTTGTGGATGTTGACGAAGACCCTCTCCATGGGCATACCGGCCTGCTTGGCCACGCTCTGGATGATGCGGATATTAGCCTGGTGCGGGAAGAGAAGATCGAGATCGTCGCCGGTCAGGCCCTGCCGCTCCAGGAGAAGTACGACCGCGTCGGCCATGGCCTTCGACGCGTTGACGTAGACCTTCCTGCCCTTCATCTTGATGGTATGGAGCCTCTCGTCCACGGTCTCGTGAGACGCGGGCCGTCTGCTCCCACCCGCGGGCTGGATGATGTAGTCGCTCAAGTTACCGTCGCACCTGAGGAAGTGGTCCACGAGCCCCCGGGGCGGGTCGCAGCCTCTGACTACCGCTGCCCCGGCGCCGTCTCCGAACAACACGCACGTGTTGCGGTCTGTGAAATCGGTGATCTTCGTCAGGCACTCGGCGCCGACAACGAGCACGGTCTCGGCTATCCCGGAGGCGATGTAGCTCTGGGCCTGGACCACCCCGAAGATGAACCCCGCACAGGCCGCCGCGATGTCGTACGCGAAGGCGTCCTTCGCCCCAATCGCCTTCTGAATCAGACACGCGGTCGACGGGAAGTACGTGTCGGGGGTCGCGGTCGCTACGATGATCGCGTCGACGTCCGAGCCGTCGACTCCGGCCCGTTCCAGCGCCTGCCTCGAGGCGGGAATGGCCAGATCGGACGTGGCTGTGTTCTCGTCGGTGTAGCGCCTCTCCTTGATCCCCGTCATCTGGGTGATCCACTCGTCGGACGTGTCGATCATCTTCGCGAAATCGTCGTTCGTCACGACACGATCGGGCACCGACATCCCCACGCCCGCGATGTACGCCCTCTTCTGGCTATTCGCCATCGGCTCCCTCGACCTCTTTCACTTTCTCCACGATTCTCGCGTCAAGATCGGTATCCACGAAACGCGCGGCCACTTTGACCGCGTTCTTAATCGCCTTCGGCGACGACGACCCGTGCGCGATGATCACGACGCCGTTGACCCCGAGAAGCGGCGCTCCCCCGTACTCCGAGTAGTCGAACTGGCTCATGAACGAACTCATGCGCTGTGGCGCATCCGATCCACCCAGCACACTCCGGAGCATATCTCTTACGCCCTCGGCCAGCTTGAGCACGATGTTCCCTACGAAGCCGTCGCAGACGACCACGTCCGCCACACCCTGAAGGAGGCTCTTGCCCTCCACGTTACCGACGAAGTTGAGTCCGCTCCCGGAGATGAGGCCGTAGGCCTCCTGGGTGAGCTGGCTGCCCTTGGTGGGTTCCTCCCCGATATTCAGCAGCGCCACCCTGGGCCGCTCCCGATCGAAGAGACAGCGCGCAAGAACGTCGCCCATGGCCGCGAACTCAAGGAGGTCGCTCGGCCGCGAGTCGATGCTCGCGCCCACGTCCACCACGATCGCCGGCTCCTTGAGGGTCGGGAACAAGCTCGCGATCGCGGGACGGCGCACGCTCGGCAGCATCCCGAGCCCCAGCAGCGTCGAGGCGACCACGGCGCCGGTATTGCCCGCGCCGACGAGCCCGTCGACCTCACCTCTCCTGTGGAGCTCGGTGGCAACCACAATAGAAGCCCCCCGCTTCCGCCTGACGGCGGACGCGGGGGAATCGGTCATCTCAATGATCTCGTCCGCGTTGACCACGGACACAGGAAGCCCCTCGAGGTCGTGACCAGCAAGCTCCGCCTCTAGGAGGTCTTCCCTGCCGACCAGCACGACCTCGAGCGCCCCGCCGGACTCACGTACCGCCGCTAGGCCGCCTTCCACCTCGACACCGGGCGCGTTCTCGCCGCCCATGGCGTCAATCGCGATCCTGATCGGCCCCCTGGATTCGCCCGCTCGACCGGTCACACCGCCTCCCACAGATCAGGCACCCGCTACTCGTTCTCCGTCTTCTCTTCCGCCACGATCTCCCTGCCGTTGTAGGTCCCGCAGTGGGGGCACATCCTGTGGGGAAGCTTCGCTTCCCCGCAGCTGGGGCAAACGGAGAGCGACGGGCGCGCTGCCTTCTCGTGGGTTCTGCGTTTGCGGCCCCTGGTCTTGGAGCTCTTTCTCTTTGGTACAGCCATCGGTCCCTCCACGCACATGAATACGTTGGACTGCAGGGACCCCGGAGGAGCCCCTGCAGAACGTAACGCTACGCGCTATACTAGTTTCGGCCAACGGTCAAGTCAAGCGCTAACTCGGTGGCGCCGGACCACGTGACCCGGAAGTCCGACCTCTTCGACCAATCTGGAGAAGCGAACCTCGATCGAATCGGTCCAGCGAGGATCGATAATCACGTCTGGAGCGTCCACGGACGGGATCGAGAGGTCGGCCGCGCCGTCAGGCGTCCTGAGACCTCCCTCATAAAGGACCTCCCCACCCCAGCGGAGGCCGTCCGGAGGCAGGTTCCCAACCGGGTAGTCCGGCAGGTCCAGCGACCCGGCCAGCTCGCCGCGGACGGTGGCAGCGTCGGTCGCCCCGAACTCGACGCCCAACGCTCCCGCCAGCGCCGAGACGATCTCGAGGTCCGTCAGTCCGGCCGGGGGAATGAGCGGCCCAGCGACGGTCTGAACTCTGCGCTCGCTGCTCGTGAAGCTCCCCTGCGACTCCCCCGGGGCCGACAGGGGCAGGATGCAGTCCGCAAGCGCGGTCGTTTCGGTCGGCACCGTGTCAGCAACCACCAGGAAGTCGAGTTGCTTGAGCGCCTCGCGGATGCGGTCCGGCTCCGTCGCTCCCGACACCGGGTCCTCCCCTATGATGAGCGCCGCCCGGATGGAACCGGCAGCGAGTTCCCTCACCAGTCTCGCCGACTCGCGCCCGACCCCCAGATCGGACAGGCCCTGCCCGTTGGCCCGTGTCCTCGCAAACAGAACGAGCGGAGCCGCGGCGGTCGAGCTCGTGATGACGGAGAGCGCGACGGCCAGAGCCGCATCACGCCCGGCGCTCGCGGCTTCGAAGGAACCCGAGTTGGCGATGAGAACGGCCCTCTCGGCGGCTGCGAGCGCGTCGGCTGCCTCCTCGAGAGTACCGCTCGACACGGTGGCGTTTACCGACGACGCGCCGGCCAGCTTCGACAGTTCCGAAAGCCCGTTGACGCCAAATGGCAGTTTCGACGGGTCTGCACCGGCCGCAAGCGCCCTGCCCATCAGGGCCAGGAGCACGTTCGAGAGTTCCCTGCGTTCGGCCTGTATCCAGACGCTGGCCATCTTCGACATCCGGGTCTCTACGGGCGCGACAACGATGAGGCGCGCTCCGCTCCTGACGGCCTTCCGGACAGAGATGCCGAGCACGGTCTGCTCCTCGGCGATGTCCGAATCGAGCAGTAGGATGACGTCGGCGCTCCTGACGTCCTCGCAGGACGCGGTCGACGCAGGGTACCCGAAGGCACGCTCGAGTGCGGCGAAGACGCCGGCCTCCGGGGCCAGTCCGTACGACCCGACGTTGGCGGTGCCCAGGGCCTCACGGCCCAGCCTGACCAGCCGGTGGGCCACCTCGTTCGTGACACGAGGCGAGACGAAGACCGCGACGCCCTCGGGTCCGTACTTCTCTACGGCCGATTTCATCCCCTCGGCCACGCCCGCCGCCGCGCTCTCCCAGGAGGACTCCTCGAAGGCGCCGTCCGAGAGAACCAGCGGGGCGACGAAGCGGTCGTCCGCAGCCCACGGGCCGAAGCCGAAGCGGCCTCTGACACAGAGATTGGTGTGACCGTCGATGCTCGTAGGCACGGGTTCGACCCTGTCCAGAACGTTGCCGACCGTATGAAGCATGACGGAACAGCCGGTGCCGCAGAACGTGCAGGTCGATCTCGTCGCGCGTCCTGCCCAGGGGCCCGGCTTCGGAAGGTCGATCACCGTGGAGAGCGCGGCCGTCGGACACGTCGATACACACTGCCCGCACGATTCGCACGTGGTCTCAGCCAGAGGCCTGTCGAGCCCGGGCTTCATCTGGGACTGGAAACCCCTGTTGAAGAACCCGAGCGCCGTAGCGCCCTGCACCTCCTCGCAGATGCGGACGCATCTGCCGCACAGGATGCACTTCTCGGGTTCCAACGTGATAAAAGGGTGTCGCGTATCCGGCGGGTCGTCAATGATCTCTCCGCCAAAGACGCCAGCTGACGCGTTGTACTCGGCCGAATACTGGCGAAGCCTGCACGTGAAGGCGGAGGCACACCCGCATTCGAGACAGCGCTCAGTCTCGACCAGGGCCTGTTCCTCGGTTAAGCCCAGCTCTACCTCGTCGAACGTCCGGATCCGCTCAGCCACGGGAAGCTCCGGCATCTCCTGCCTCGGCGCCCGCGCGACGTCCGCGAGTTCATCCGGAGGGAAGGCGTCCCACCGCTCCTTCTGGATGTTGAATGATGGCTCGACAGCACCGATATCCTCGCCCCGGAACTGCCGGTCTATCGCCCGGGCCGCGCGTCCTCCCGCGGCGATCGCCTCGATGGCGGTGGCGGCGCCGGTGACGACGTCTCCGCCGGCGAAAACGCCCGGCACCGCGGTCGCGCCCGTCGCCTCGTCGGCGACGATGGTGCCCCACCGCGTCAGCTCGAGCTTCGCCTCAAGGGCGCTCTCGTTCCTCTCGACCGTGTCGTTGATGGCCGCGAGGTCGGGCAGCTGGCCGATGGCCGCGATGACGTTGTCGACCTCGAGCACCTTCTCGGAACCCTCGATGGGAACCGGGCGGCGCCGGCCGCTGTCGTCGGGCTCACCCAGCTCCATCTCTATGTACTCCAGGCGCTCGCAGCGCCCGTCGCCCTCTATCTTCGTGGGCGCCGCAAGGAAGTGCATCTCGACGCCCTCGTGGAGCGCCGCCTCCACTTCAACGTCCCACGCGGGCATCTCGGCCCTGGAGCGGCGGTAGACGACGGTGACCTTGTCGGCGCCCAGTCTCAGGCTCGACCTCGCCGCGTCGATGGCCGTGTTGCCACCGCCGATGACGGCGACGTGACGCCCGATCGCCACTTCCTCTCCAAGTCCCATCTTCTTGAGGAACTCGGTCCCCGCCCAGACACCTTCCAGCTCCTCACCTTCCACCTTCATCATGCGGCTGCCCATCGCCCCCAACCCCAGGAAGACCGCGTCGTAGCCCTCCGCGAAAAGATCCGCGAGGGTGAAGTCGCGCCCCATCGCCTTGCCGTATTGGATCTCAGCACCGAGAGCGGTGATGAGTCCCACCTCAGCATCCAGCGTCGCCTTAGGCAGCCGGTACTCGGGGATCCCGTAGCGAAGCATGCCACCCGGCTCGGGGAGCGCCTCGAAGATGGTGACGTCGTGGCCCTTCTGACGGAGGTAGTAGGCCAGCGTGAGGCTGGCGGGCCCCGCGCCCACGGCCGCGACCTTCTTACCGGTCGACGGCGGCACGGGCGGACTGTAGGGGTTCTCGTGCTCGATGTCCCAGTCGGCGGCGAAGCGTTTCAGATAGTCGATGGCCACGGGCCCGTCGACGGCGTTCCTGCGGCAGTCGGTCTCACAGGGCCGCGTGCAGACGCGCCCGATGGAGAGCGGGAACGGGTTGACGTCCTTGACGAGCTTCGTTGCCTCGCGGTACTGACCCTGCGAGATCAGAGCGATGTAGCCCTGCACGTCCACGCCTGCGGGGCACGCGACCTTGCAGGGAGCGATGCAGTCACCGCGGTGGTTCGAGAGAAGAAGCTCGAGCGCCATCTTGCGGACCGCCCTGACGTCCTCGGTGTCGGTCCATATCTTCATGCCCGGGCTGACCCTCGTACCACACGAGGGCACGTAACGCCGCATGCCCTCCAGCTTGACGGCGCAGATCCAGCAGGACGTGAAAGGTTCGAGCTGCTCGTCGTTGCACAGGGTCGGGATCTCTATGCTGTTCGCTCGCGCGGCCTCGAGAATCGTGATCCCGCTCTCGACCTCACACTCATGTCCGTTCAGGGAAATCGTTACCAGAGCCAATCCAGTTTCCTCTCCGGAGACGCCAAGTCACCGCGTTTGCTGCTCCCGCCACGTCAACTGACGATGACCGCCTCGAACTTGCACGCCTTCCGGCACGCGTCGCACTTGGTGCAGAGCTCAGTGTCGATCACGTGCGGTTCCTTTCGTTCGCCCGAAACAGCACCGACCGGACACGCACGAACACACAGCGTGCAGCCGATGCACTTGTCGGGGTCGATCTCGTATGTCAGAAGAGGCTTGCACGCGAGTGCCGGGCAGCGCTTCTCGTGGACGTGCGCCTCGTATTCATCGCGGAAGTACCTGATGGTTGTAAGCACCGGATTGGGCGCGCTCTGCCCGAGACCGCACAGAGACGATGAGACGATCTGCTGTCCCAGTTCCTCGAGCCTCTCGATGTCGCCCTCCCGCCCCTCGCCTGAGGTTATCCTGTCGAGGATCTCAAGCATGCGCTTCGTGCCGATACGGCAGAACGTGCACTTGCCGCAGCTCTCGTCCTGCGTGAACTGCAGGAAGAACCGCGCGATGTCGACCATGCACGTCCGGTCGTCCATGACGACCATGCCGCCCGAACCCATGATGGCGCCGGTCTTCGTCACGGACTCGTAGTCGATCTTGATGTCGATGTGCTCTTCGGGAACACAGCCACCCGACGGCCCGCCCAACTGGACGGCCTTGAACTTCCGGCCGTCCGGGATGCCGCCGCCGACCTCGAAGATGACGTCCCTGAGCGAGATACCCATCGGGACCTCGACCAGGCCGCCGCGCACGATCTTCCCGGTGAGTGCGAAGACCTTCGTTCCCTTGCTCGTCTCGGTGCCGTACGCCGCGTATGCGGCCGCGCCATTCGTGATGATCCACGGCACGTTGGCGTAGGTCTCAACGTTGTTGATGTTCGTGGGCTTCCCCCACAGGCCCTTGGCCGCGGGGAACGGCGGGCGCAACCTCGGCATGCCACGCTCGCCCTCGATAGATGCGATGAGCGCCGTCTCCTCGCCGCAGACGAATGCCCCCGCACCTTCCTTCACGCTGACGTCGAAACTGAATCCGGAGCCCAGGATGTCGTCGCCGAGGAAACCGCGCTCCTGCGAATCAGCTATGGCCATCTTGAGCCGTCGGACGGCCAGGGGATACTCGGCCCGTGCGTATATGTACCCCTCAGCAGCACCGATGGCGTAGGCGGCGATCGTCAGCCCCTCGAGCACGGAGTGCGGGTCGCCCTCGAGAACGCTCCTGTCCATGAAGGCGCCCGGGTCACCCTCGTCGGCATTGACGATGACGTACTTGACGTCTCCCGGCTGCTGCCGCGCCAGGTCCCACTTGACGCCGGCCGGGAACCCGGCACCTCCACGGCCCCTGAGTCCCGATTCCTTCATCGTCTCGACGATCCCCTCGGGGGTCATCTCGGTCAGCGCCTTCGTCAGGCCCTGGTACCCGCCAGCTTCGATGTACTCGTCGATGGACTCGGGGTCGATGAGCCCGGCGTTCCGAAGAACCAGCCGCACCTGCCGATCGTAGTAGGCCTCGTCCGGAAGCTTCTTCCCCTCTATCCTGACCGCGAACTCCTCGACGGGCTTCCCACCGATGATGTGCTCCTCGACGATCCGCGCGACCTGCTCCTTCGTCACTCCTCCGTAGGTGACCCTGCCCAGTCCCTCGGTGTCAACGTCGACAAGCGGCTCACGGTAGCACATGCCGATGCAGCCCGTGCGCCGAAGCGGCGTACTGAGCCCTCTCTCGTCGAACTCGCGTCGGAACTCATCGTACACATGCGCCGCGCCCGCCGCGACTCCGCAGCTGGACAGCCCGACGGTCACCTTGCTCGATGCGCTCTGGTCCGGCATTCCTATCCTCTTGGTCAGCTGGTCACGCCTTCGCGCCGCCTTCGTCCCGGGCGGTTCCGTAGTTCCTCACGATACTCCTGGCCTGCTCCGGCGTCAGCCGGCCGAAGGTGTCCTCGTCGATCATGATGACGGGCGCCAGGCTGCAGCAGCCCAGACAGGCCACCGGCTCCACGGTGAACTTCCCGTCCTCGGTGGTGCCGCCCTCGGCGACACCAAGCTCGTCGCAGATGGCCTCCGCCACATCGACGGCCCCCTGCACGTGGCAGGCAGTACCCTCACACACCCTGATGATGTGCAATCCTACCGGCTCGAACCGGAACTGCGAGTAGAAGCTCGCGACACCGAAGATGCGGGCGGGAGGCACACCGGAGCGTTCAGCGATCCGCTCCATAATGACAGGCGGAAGGTAGCCGATCTCGGCCTGGACCTGCTGGAGCATCGGGATCAGTGCGCCCCGCGATGTGCTGAATTCCGCCACAACGCGATCGACAACGGAGAGCTGCTCGGGCGTCGCCCCTGAGGATGTCGGCGGTCAGAGTTCTGGGGCGATCTTCGAAGTAGAAGCGCGCCTCGTGCTCGATCCTCTCGCTCGAATCGGACGCGTGGACCGCGTTCTCGCGGAGGCTCCTTCCGTACAGGGCCCGGACCGTGCCGGGCTTGGCAAGGGCGGGGTCCGTCGCCCCTATGAGTTCCCTGAGGGCAGGGATGCCCGGTCCACTGAGAAGCAGTCCTACGGTCATCCCGGACGCAATGAAGTCGACGAGTGGACCGAAGAAGGACTTGCCCTCGTGAACATCGTACAGGAGAGCGGCCTCGTCGAGGGTCAGTGTCCGCGATGCGATGCCCACGATGGAAAAACCCGCTCGCTCGACCGCCGCCACTATGTCACCGATGTGCCCGTCACTGACGGCGCACGGCTTGATCATCAGAAACGCGCTCGACGCATCAGGGTTCATCGCGAGCCTCCCGTGCGGCAGTCCTGCCCAGCGCAAGGGCCTTCTCATTTATCGACTCCGTGCCCTTGGGGACCCGCTCGAGAACGGCGGCACGCAGACTCTCCCACTGGACGACCTGTGTAAGCTCTGCCACCGCGCCGAGCGCGATGACATTCGCGAAGAGCTTCCGACCGCACTCCTCGAGTGCGAGCATCGTGAACGGTATGCCGATCGCGCCCTCGTGCTCGACGCGCTCGACTAAGTACGAGTCAACGACCAGGATGCCGCCCTCGCGCAGCGACGGGAGATACTCGTCGAGAGACGCCTGGCTCATCGCGAGCAGCACGTCGACCTGCGTCGCCTTTGGGTAGTCTATCTCGCCGGTGGATATCACGATGTCCGTCTTGCTCTTGCCACCTCGCGCCTCGGGACCGTAACTCTGTGTCTGCACCGCGTTCTTGCCGTCGTACACCGCCGCGGCCGCGAGCAGCTTGCCCGCGAGCATCGCGCCCTGCCCGCCGGCGCCCGAGAGCCGGATCTCGTACCTGTCTGCCTCACCCGTCACGTTCGAATCCTCACGGTCAGGCGCGCCGGTGCCGGCGCTAGCCGTCCTTCGGTTCCAAGCGCTCTGCCATCGTGTCGTAGGACTGGACTATCTTCTTGACGTTCGCCACCGCTGCCGGGTCGGCCGTCACCCGCTCTGCCATCTCGTCGTACGACTGGATGAACTCCGGCTTGTCGGACTCGACCATGACCCCGCGGGTGAACTTGCCCTCGAGATCGTCGGCGTTCATGCGCTCGGCCGCTTTGATCGAGACCGAGTTGTCCCGCATCCACTCCAGCATGGCCACAGGCGACGCGAACTTGTTCATGCGACCGTAGCTTGTGTGGCAGTTCGAGATGATCTCCACCACCGAGAAGCCCTTGTGCCGGATGGCTTTCTCTATGAGAAGACCCGCTTCCCTCGCGTGGTACACGGAGCTCCTGGCGACGAAGGTCGCCCCGGCGCCCACGGCGAGCGCGGTCGTGTCGAACGCGTACTCGATGTTGCCGTACGGCGCCGTGGTGGCCCGCCTGCCGTGCGGCGTCGTCGGGGAGTACTGCCCGCCGGTCATGCCGTATATCTGATTGTTGGCGACGATCGCCGTCATGTCTATGTTCCTGCGGCAGGCGTGTATGAAGTGATTGCCGCCGATGGCCAGCGCGTCGCCGTCCCCCATCGCAGCAATGACGGTCAATTCGGGCCTGGCCAGCTTCACTCCTGTCGCGAACGCAAGACCGCGCCCGTGCGTCGTGTGCAGCGTGTTGAAGTCGACGTACGTCGGCATGCGGCCGGTGCACCCGATGCCCGAGACGACGGCCACCTTGTTCTTGGCGACGCCGATGGCAGCTATGGCCCGCAGCATCGCGCTCATTATGATGCCGAGCCCGCACCCGCCGCACCACACGGTCGGCAACTTCTTGCCGGGACGCAGGTAGGTCCGCGCGACCTCGATGGCCTCGCTCAT
This sequence comes from bacterium, assembly GCA_025782345.1. Lineage (GTDB taxonomy): Bacteria > Joyebacterota > Joyebacteria > Joyebacterales > Joyebacteraceae > JALGZG01. Next base: position 15,353 of record JALGZG010000270.1, read on the forward strand.
CGTCCGACTGCCTCCATAGTGAACCCGGCTATCTCGTCGGGTGTGAAGAGATCTCCGTCCACCTTGCCGAGCGCCCTGACGTCGGCGGCGCCGCAGATCACGCGCTCCACCTCGAGCGACAGCTGCCCCAGATTCATCTCCGGTACGACCACGAGCCCGACCTGACCAGCCAGCTCCTCGAGCCTGGCGCCGGAGAACGGCCAGATGGTCCGGGCTCTCAGGAGACCCGCGCGCACGCCGCGCTTCCTGAGTTCCCTGACAGATGACTTGGCCACGCGCGCCGTGGAGCCATAGGCGAAGAGCAGCACGTCCGCGTCCTCGAGCATGAACTCCTCGTATGAAGCGAGCTCGTCGGCGCACCCCTCTATCTTGCCGACTATCCCTCGTATCTTGCGATCGACCTCCTCCTTCACCATCGTCGGAAAACCCCGCGCATCGTGCGTGAGCCCGGTGACGTGGTACCTGTGCTCGCCGCCGAACGCGGCCAGCGGAGGCAGACTGCCGCCTGGGCTCCACTTGGTACGTCTGTGGCGCAGGAAGCGCCACGCTCTCGCGCATGTGTCCGATGACCTCGTCGGACAGGAGCACGACGGGAGTGCGGTAGCGCTCCGACAGGTTGACACAGTCCACGGTCATCGTGAAGCACTCGAGAACCGACGAGGGCGCGAGCGCGATCATCGCGTGGTCGCCGTGCGTCCCCCAGCGCGTCTGCTGAACGTCCGCCTGCGCCGGCTGCGTCGGAAGACCTGTCGAGGGCCCCGCCCTCTGGACATTGACGATGACGCACGGCACCTCGGCGATCGCCGCGAAGCCGATGTTCTCCTGCATGAGCGAGAAGCCCGGACCGCTGGTCGCCGTCATCACCTTCGCTCCCGCGAGCGCCGCTCCGACTATCGCGGCAATGGAGGCTATCTCGTCCTCCATCTGTATGAAGCGGCCACCCATCAGCGGAAGACACTGCGACATGACCTCGGCGATCTCGGACGACGGCGTTATCGGGTAGCCAGCAAAGAAGTTCACGCCGGCCGCCAGCGCGCCCACCGCGCAGGCTTCGTTGCCCTGAAGGATCTGTTTCTTCACAGCAGACTCACTCATCGCCTTGGCTTCCCGGAATCTCCGGACCTCGCCGGGTGATCCTTGTACACCGTTATCGCCATGTCCGGACACAGGATCTCGCAGAGGCCGCACGCCGTACACGCTTCCGGATTCGACACGATCGGAAGACCCGACTTGTCGGCCGTGAACACGGCGGGCACATCGAATAGCATATCCCGCAGGACTTGCACCACTTCTCATATATGAAGACGGTATCGTCCGGATGCTCGGTGGCGTCGGGGTAGTGCCACCGGCGCTTGTCGGGCGACGACTTCGCCTCGTTGCCTGCCATCACTTCCTCCCGAGGGCCGCCGCGATCAACCCGGGAATATCGCTCGGCCTGTCGGCCACGGGGATCCCGGCCTCGCTCAGAGCCTCGATCTTCTCCTGGGCGGTACCCCTGCCGCCGGCGATGATAGCGCCGGCGTGCCCCATTCGCTTCCCGGGCGGAGCCGTCCGTCCGGCGATGAAGCTGACGACCGGTTTGTCGAGATGCTCGGTGACGAACTGCGCCGCCTGCTCCTCGTCGGTTCCGCCTATCTCTCCGATGAGAACAATAACCTCGGTCTGCGGGTCCGTTTCGTACGCGGTCAGGGCATCGATGAAGTTGGTCCCGATTATGGGGTCGCCGCCGATGCCCAACACAGTCGACTGCCCCAGTCCGTTGCGCCTCAGCTGGTCGACGACCTCGTACGTCAGCGTGCCGCTCCGCGAGACGACACCGACGGGCCCCGGAGCGTGGATCCACCCCGGCATGATGCCGACCTTGGCCTTCCCGGGACTGATGACGCCCGGGCAGTTGGGCCCTATCATCCGCGTGCCCAGCTCGCCGAGCCGCTGGTAGACCTTCGCTACATCCAGGGTCGGTATCCCCTCGGAGATGGCGACCACGAGGTCCACCCCGGCCTCCGCCGCTTCGATGATGGCGTGCGCGCCGAAGCGCGCGGGAACGAACGTGATACTCGCGTTCGCTCCGGTCTCGCGGACGGCGTCGGCCACCGTGTCGAACACGGGCACTCCGTGGACGGACTGGCCGCCCTTGCCCGGCGTCACGCCGCACACGACGTTCGTGCCGTAGTCGATCATCCCCTTCGTGTGGAACGCGCCGTCGCGCCCGGTGATCCCCTGCACGCAGAGCCGCGTGTCACCATTGACGAAGATGCTCACGAGTCCCTCCCCGCCAGCACGACCGCCTTCTCGACGGCCTCGTCCATGGTGTCGGCCGTAACCAGGTCATGCTCCGCCAGAACGCGCCTGGCTTCTTCCTCGTTGGTCCCAGTCAAACGCACCACGATGGGGACATCCGAGGCCGTGCGCTCCAGGGCGTGAGCGAGCCCGCGCGCGACATCGTCGCACCTTGTGATGCCGCCGAAGATGTTGATGAGTATCGACCTGACCTTGGGGTCGCTCGTGATGATCTCAAGAGCGATGGCGACCTTCTCGGGATTCGAACTCCCGCCGATGTCCAGGAAGTTCGCCGGCTCGCCGCCGTGCTGCTTGATGAGGTCCATCGTGGTCATCGCCAGTCCGGCGCCGTTGACCAGGCAACCGACGTTCCCGTCCAGCTTGACGAACGACAGCCCCAACTCGCGCGCCTTCGTGAGTTCGACCGTCTCCGTCGACGCGTCGCGCATGGCAGCGATGTCCTCGTGCCGGTAGAGCGCGTTGTCGTCGATGTTCATCTTCGCATCGATGGCCCGCACGATGCCGTCAGCAGTAACGACGAGGGGGTTGATCTCCGCCAGTGACGCATCGCTCCCGACGAAGGCCGCGTAGAGCCTGAGAATGGCGTCGGCCACCTGCGCTGCCACGCGAGGATCGGACTCGATCTTCGCCGCGAGTTCTGCGGCCTCCACGTCGGAGAGCCCTCGCTCGGGATCGATAGAGTGCTTGTGGATCTTCTCGGGCGTCTCTCTGGCGACCTCCTCGATGTCCACACCGCCTTCGCTGCTGACCATGTAGACGGGTTTCTTCGTCGCCCTGTCGACAACGATCCCGATGTAGTACTCGCGGTCGATATCGACGGCCTCAGCGACGACGATCTTCTCGACGGTGAGACCCTTGATGTCCATGCCGAGGATGCTCTCGGCGTAGCGCTCGGCCTCATCGGCGTCCCGAGCCAGCTTGACACCGCCTGCCTTGCCCCTGCCTCCGACGTGAACCTGCGCCTTGACGACGACGCTACCTCCGCGACGCTCCGCGGCTGCACGCGCGTCGGCGGGACTGGTGGCCACGTCGAACCCTGACACCGGCAGGCCGTACTGGGCGAAGATCTCCATGGCCTGGTGCTCGTGTATCTTCAAGGGGCTGCCTCCAGATGTCCGCACGGGAACAGGCGCGTGGTCGTCACGCGGCCGGCCGCCGGTACCGGACTGCTAGAAGAGGTCACCGAGAACATCCTCGAGGTTGGGACTGCCCTTGACCTCGAGGTCGTATCCCACGCGAACACTCGGTCTCTCGATGTCGATGACCTTCCTGAGGTCGATCGGCGTTCCTATGACCACGTAGTCGCAGTCGACGGCGTTGACCGTCGTCTGCAGGTCGGCCACCTGCTCGGGGCTGTAACCCATGGCAGGCAGGAGCGTACCGATGCCCGGGTACTTCGCGTACGTCTCGGCCATTTTGCCGACGGCGTGTTCCCTCGGGTCCACAAGCACGGCTCCGGCAGCCTGGGCCGCCACCGTGCCGGCGCCGATCTTCATCCCGCCGTGGGTGAGCGTCGGACCGTCCTCGATGACCAGTACCCGCTTGCCCGCGAGGTCGACATCCTCGTCGAACACGGTCGGCGAGTTGGCATGGATGATGGTGGCCGTAGGATTGACCGATTCGATGTTCAACAGCAGCTGGTCTATGCTCGCCCGACTCGCGGAGTCCTCCTTGTTTATCACGACGACATCCGCCATCCTGAGATTTTGCTCGCCTGGATAGTAAGAGAGCTCGTCGCCAACGCGGTGCGGGTCCGCAACGACGATGAGGATATCCGGCGCGTAGAACGAGGCGTCGTTGTTCCCGCCGTCCCACAGAACGACGTCCGCTTCCTTCTCGGCCTCTTCGAGGATCTTCCCGTAGTCGACGCCGGCGAAGACGACGATGCCCTTGTCGATGTGCGGTTCGTATTCCTCCATCTCCTCGATCGTGCACTTGTGCTTGATCATGTCGTCGTACTCACCGAAGCGCTGCCAGATCTGATCTCTCAGGTCTCCGTACGGCATGGGATGCCGGATGGCGACGACCTTCTTGCCGTGCTCGATGAGTATGTTCGCGACGGCGCGTGTCGTCTGGCTCTTCCCGCAGCCGGTGCGAACGGCACACACGGACACGACCGGCTTGCTCGACTTGATCATCGTCTCTTCGGCGCCCATCAGTACGAAGTGAGGACCGGCCGCGTTCACCATCGAGCACTTGTGCATCACGTATTCGTGGGGCACGTCACTGTATGCGAACATGACATCGTCGATCTTCGAATCGGCCATCAGCTTCCCGAGGTCCTCCTCGGGAACGATGGGGATACCCTTCGGATAGAGCGGACCGGCGAGTTCCGTGGGATACGCGCGTCCCGCGATGTCGGGGATCTGCGTTGCGGTGAAGGCGACCACCTCGTACTCCTCGTGACCTCTGTAGACGAGGTTGAAGTTGTGGAAGTCCCTTCCGGCAGCACCCATGATGACAACACGTCGTCTCTGCATCCAACCTCCTAGGAATCGAATCGTGTCTCCGTGCGCGGACGGCCGCAACGGAGGCGACCGCGCGCGCCAATCGCAAGAGAATCCCCCATGCCGACTTCGCTCGCAAGAGCGGCCGTGCGGGGGATCCAGAAGCGGAGCTGTGAGAACCAAGGCTCCGAGCAAGTCAAGATAGCGATGGTACCTGATAGGCCCCGCGAGTGTCCAGAGTCAAACAGAGGAACGACAATGAATCGTGCTCGGTGCCCCGGCCGGGCACTGTCAGGACCTGTCCGAGTCGAGTATCTCAGCGATTATGCCTCGTGTCGAACGCCCCCTGAGTTCCTCGATGGCGACGACCTTCCCGCCGTGCTCCTCGATAAGGTCCGCACCGACTATCGTGTCCCGCTCGTAGCCCGCGCCCTTGACGAGGATGTCCGGGACGATTGCCGAGATGAGCTCGAGAGGCGTGTCCTCATCGAACAGGCAGACCAGGTCCACGGCCTCCAGCGCGGCCAGCACGTGCGCCCTGTCGTCCTCCGGCACGATGGGCCTGGTCTCGCCTTTCAGGACACGGACCGAACGGTCCGTGTTGACGCCCACGACCAGGATGTCTCCGAGCGCCCTTGCCTCGGCGAGATACTGCGTGTGCCCGCGGTGGATGATGTCGAAGCAGCCGTTCGTGAACACGACGACCCGACCCTCCGCTCGCGCGGCAGCTGACGCTCTGACGAGATCCTCGCGAGAGACGACCCTACCCAACGCGTTCCCCCTCCCCGGCAGCCGAGAAGGAGCGCTCGATCGCATCCAGCCCGACAGAAGCGGTCCCGACCTCCCGTATGACCAGACCCGCCGCATGGTTGGCCACGATCGCGGCCTCCTCCATCGATGCGCCGGCCGCCAGGGCCACGGCCAGTGTGCTGACCACGGTGTCGCCCGCGCCCGTCACGTCGAAGACCTCCCGGCCGACCGTAGGAAGATGCACGAGCTCTCCGCCCGACATGAAGAGCGACATGCCGTGTTCGCCTCTGGTGATAACGACGCATTCAGCCTCGAGCTGCTCCCGGAGCTTCCACCCGACAGCGAGCAGCGTGTCCTCATCAGTGATAGTGGCGCCGACCGCGGCTCCCGCCTCCTTCTGATTCGGCGTGATCGCGGTGACGCCCACGTAGCTCGCGAAGTGCGACTCCTTGGGATCGACGCAGACCATCTTCCCCAGGTCCCGCGCCGCGGATATCGCCGCCCCGATGGTCGTCCCCGTGACTACGCCCTTGCCGTAATCCGAGACGATGAGCACGTCGGAATCCGCTATGGCTCTCCTGACCCCGTCGAGGATCTGAGCTTCCACCTCGCCGGCCACGTCGCTCGTCACCTCACTGTCCGCCCTGACGACCTGCTGGCTCTGGGCGATCACGCGCAGCTTCGTCGTTGTCGGCCGGCCGGGCTCGGTTACGACGGACTCGATGTCGACACCTCTGCCGGTCAGGAGCGAGAGCAGCTGGCGCCCCGCGTCGTCGTCCCCGACGACACCCACGAGCGTCGCGCGCGCCCCCAGGGAAGCGACGTTCTCCGCGACGTTTGCGGCCGCGCCGAACCTGGCGCTTTCCTCCCTGACCTCGACTATCGGCACCGGGGCCTCCTGCGAGATTCTGTTCACGTCGCCCCATACGTAGCGGTCGAGCATGATGTCGCCCAGGATGGCCACCTTCGTGCGCGGGAACCCGTCGAGCAACGCTCTCAGTCGCGTGGCGTCGAGGTTCGTCACCCTCGTCCTCCGGTTTGGCTGAATGCTAGAGCACGCGCGTCGCGAAGTCAAGCGCGCCCGCCCGAACGGCGGCGGCCCTGCAGCAGCGCAGCGGCAAGCCCTGCGGCAGCGAAACGGCCGGTCCGCAATCGCGAACCGGCCGCCCCTCGAACCGAACTAAGCTCTATACAACACGTATCAACTCTCGGTCAGCTTCACCGTCTCGATGGTGCGTCTGCGCCTCGGTTTCCGCTTCGGGTGCTTGGGAACCATCAGGTCCGGGTAGGCATTGTGCAGCGCCTGGATGGAAGACCCGGAGAAGCACCCGGTCAGCATCCCACCGAGACCGTGCTCTCTGAATAGGTGGTACGTCACATCCTGGAACACGCGCTCTCTAGGAACGCCGAGCCTCTCCTCACAGAGCCAGCGCGTCGCCCTGCGCGCGTTCCCGAGGCCCTGCTCGCCCTGCCAGAAGTTCTTGGGCACGTTGCGGAACTCCCAGGGATGAAACCGCCCGGGATAGGCGTTCTCGATCGCTCTGAAGAAGGAACCCCTGAAGCATACGGAGAGCATCCCACGCAGGTTGTGCTTGCCGAACGTGGTGGCCGATATCCTCTGCGGGATGTCGCCGACGGCGACACCCTCAACCTCCTCGATCATCCAGCGAGTCGCCTCGGCGGCGAGCTTGAACCGATCGGGGCCCTGCCACATGCCCTTGACATTGAACTGCCATTTGTGGAATCGGTTCGGGTAGGCGTTGTCGATCGCCTTGTACGGCGACCAGTCGAAGCAGCTGCCGAGCATCCAGGTCACCACGGCGATGCCGAGCTTATCCTCAAGGAGGTACCTGGTGATGATCGCGGCGCGTGACCGGCCCGTCTCACCCTGAAAGAAATTGTTGGGGAAACGCCGTCTCCGCCCGCCGAACACTTCCTCGTATGTCTGGATAACCTCGGTGCGTTCAAGCCCGGATGCGGTTGCCTCGGTATCCAGCCTTTTCAGCTCCGTGACCATAGCCCCTCCAGTCTACAGTTCGGACAACTGACAAAGCCGTGACGCAATCATGAGGGTACGTTGCCCTAGTTTCACAGTTCTTACCACATGTCAACCAACCATGCCGAACATATCATCTCGCGCAAAACCTGTCAAGTCAATAGAGCACCAAAGCACAATTACGTCGCTTTCTGGCGAGGCTCCGGCGG
>JALGZG010000281.1 GCA_025782345.1 bacterium
GGCTTCCGCCTCCTGGGAGCGGATTCGCCAGAACCAGACCCAGATCTCGTTCTCGTACACGGAACCGTGGCTTCTGGGCGCTCCCGTGGACGTGGGCGTCGCGGGCAGCCAGTCAGTGAGAGACACATTCTACACGACCACCGAAGGTGACCTCCTGTTTACAGCTCGTCTGGGTGACCGCACGAGGCTGACGTGGTCGCTGGGGGGCGAGCGCTACGTGCCCGGCGGCGCTCAGGGATCGACGTCCAAGAGCGTGAAGACGGCATTCGCCGCGGCATACGACGGCACGGACGCGCCGTGGAACCCGACCGCGGGGACGAGGCTGGCCGCGAGCATCGAGTACGCCGACAAAAAGATCGCGGACGAGGGCAGGGACGAGAGCTCGGGCACGTTCGCCGCTGAGGTCGAGCGGTTCTTCCGCATCAGGACGCGCCAGGTCCTGGCACTCCGTGCCCGGGTCGAGGCGCTGGTGAGCACGGAGGAGGAGGTGCCGTTCCACGAGCTGCTCGTGCTCGGTGGCGCCCGCAGCCTGCGCGGCTACCGGGAGGAGCAGTTCCGGGGCACGCGGACGGCCCTGGGCTCGATCGAGTACCGTCTGCTGCTCGGCAGGAGGTCGCGGGCGATCGTCTTCGTCGACGCGGGCTACTGGTACCGCGAGGGGCCTAATTTCGCGAAGGACACAAAGTTAGGTTATGGAATCGGGTTGCGGGGTGACACTCGATTGGGTACAATCTCCATCGACTACGGGTTGGGGGAAGGGGACGACCTCCTCGACGGGAAGCTGCACGCAGGTCTGATCCGCGAATTCTGACGTGTTCCCCTTGGACTGTCTGCCATCCGTCCCTGGAAGGAGCTCGAAGGGAGCGATGGGAGCGAAAAAGAGCATGAGAGCGCGGGTCGCAGAACTCCGCGAGCTCATCCGTCTGCACGACCGGAAGTATTACGTTGATCACCTCCCTGAGATAACGGATGGTGAGTACGACGCCCTCATGGCCGAGCTGGCGGGGCTCGAGCGCGAACATCCTGAGCTTGTGACGTCCGACTCGCCCACGCGGAGGGTCGGGGGAGCCCCGACGGAGGGTTTCAGAACCGTCGAGCATGCCGTCCCCATGCTGTCGCTTGACAACACCTACTCACCCGAGGAACTGCTGGCGTTCGACGCCAGGGTCAAGAAGAGGCTGCCGGACGAGCTCGTCGAGTACGTGGTCGAGCCCAAGCTGGACGGCATCAGCATATCACTGAGATACGTCGACGGCCGGCTCGATGTCGCTGTGACGCGCGGCGACGGCACGCGTGGCGACGACGTCACGGCCAACATCAGGACGATTCGCGCCATCCCGACAAAACTGTCCGGCAGGCGTGGGGTCTCGGAGGTGGAGGTGAGGGGAGAGGTTTTCATGCCGCGATCGGGCTTCGAGCGGCTGAACCGCCGGCGCGAGAGCGACGATGCGGCGCCCTTCGTCAACCCCCGGAACGCCGCGGCCGGCTCCCTGAAGCTCCGGGATCCGGGGGAGGTGGCCAGGCGCCCGCTCGAGGCGTTCTTCTACCAGATAGTGGGCGGCGGCGCGTCGCGTGTCGCGACTCACCTGGAGGCCATCGAGCTGATGCGGGCGATGGGGTTCCCCGTCAGCCCCGACATCACGCTGGCCGCGCACATCGAGGCCGCGGTCGAGAGGTGTCAGGAGTGGGACGACAGGCGCCGCGATCTCGACTACGAAGTAGACGGGATGGTCGTCAAGGTGAACTCGCTCGAGCAGCAGGAGCGGCTCGGGTCGACCACGAAGAGCCCCCGGTGGGGCATCGCATACAAGTTCCCCGCGGAGGCCGTGCGAACCGTCGTCCGTGACATAGAGGTGCAGGTCGGGCGCACCGGCAAGCTGACGCCCGTTGCCGTCCTCGAGCCGGTGTTCGTGTCGGGCTCGACCGTCTCCAGGGCGACGCTTCACAACCAGGACGAGGTCGAGCGGCTCGACGTCCGCGTCGGAGACACGGTCGCCATAGAGAAAGGTGGGGAGGTCATACCGAAGGTCATCGAGGTCGTGAAGTCGAAGCGGCTTGGGAGGCCCAGGCGCTTCAGGATGCCTGAGACCTGTCCGGTGTGCCGGGAGCCGGTCGTCAGACCGGACGGTGAGGTCGACACGCGGTGCAGGAATGAGTCGTGCCCCGGGCGATCCATGGGGCGCATCCACCACTTCGCTTCACGCGGCGCCATGGACATCCGGGGACTCGGATACGCGCTGGTCCGTCAGCTGGTCGACGGGGGGCTCGTGCGGGACTTCGGGGATCTCTATCGGATCGAGGTTGACGACCTCGCGGCGCTTCCGAGAATGGGAGAGAGGTCCGCCGAGAACCTCTTGGCGGAGCTGGAGAAGAGCAAGAAAAGGCCGCTGGCGAAGCTTATCCATGGGTTGGGCATTCGGCACGTCGGTGCGAGGGTGGCGCAGGTGCTTGCGGAGAGCTTCCCCGATATAGGAGGGCTCTCGGCCGCGTCGGAAGAGGATCTCGCGGCCATAGAAGAGATAGGTCCGGCCATCGCGGCCAGCATCCGGTCGTTTCTCGCGTCTCCGCGGAATGCGGAGGTGCTCCGGAAGCTCGACAGTGCCGGAGTGAACATGCGTGGTCGGTCGGCGCGGCAGAGGAAGACCGCGCTCACCGGGCTCACGGTGGTTCTGACCGGTTCGCTTGTGCGCGTCACCAGGCACGAGGCGGCAGCCGCCATCGCGGAGGCGGGAGGTCGCGTGTCTTCGAGCGTCAGTTCGAAGACCGATCTGGTCGTTGTGGGTGGTGACCCCGGGTCCAAGCACAGGAAGGCGCTCGCGCTCGGGATCAAGATCATAGATGAAACGGAACTCGAGGAACTGCTCGGGATTTAAAGAGAGGCACTGACATGCTTACGATGGAAGAGGCCCGACAGGGCAAGGCCACGGAGGCGCTGGCCGCCGTGGCCGGCGATGAGAACATCGCGCTTGAGAATCTGGTAGCGCTGGTCGCCGCAGGGAAAGCGGCGATCCTACTCAACAACAGGAGCACGCGGAAGCCGATGGGGTTGGGACCGGGCCTGAGGACGAAGGTCAACGCGAATCTCGGGACGTCTTCTGACGCCTCCTCTCTTTCCGAAGAACTCGAGAAGGTGGATGCGGCCATTGCCGCGGGCGCGGACGCGATCATGGACCTCTCGACGGGCGGCGATCTGGACACGATCCGGCGTGCGGTCCTCGAGCGCTCCACCGTTCCCGTCGGCAGCGTTCCCCTCTACCAGGCGGCGGTGCGTGCCAGGACGCAGGGTGTGGGCATGGTGCACATGACGGCCGACGACATGCTAGGAGCGGTGGAGGACCACGCCCGCGACGGCATGGACTTCGTTACGGTACACTGCGGCGTGACGCGCGAAGTCGCGGAGCACTGCAGACGCGCGCGGAGACTGGCCGACGTGGTCAGCCGGGGCGGGGCGTTTCTGATGGAGTGGATGTCCTACAACGGGCAGGAGAACCCGCTCTACGAGCGCTACGACGATCTGCTGGACATCGCGCGTGAGTACGACGTTACGCTGAGCCTGGGTGACGGCCTGAGACCGGGCGCCCTGGCGGACGCTAACGACACCGCGCAGATCGCGGAGCTTACGGTCATCGCCGAGCTCGTGGCGCGGGCGAGGGAGCGCGACGTTCAGGCGATCGTCGAGGGGCCCGGGCACGTGCCGCTGCATCTCGTCACATCGCGGCGTCCATCGGCGGGGCCGTCGCGGCAGCCGCCGGCGCGGATTTCCTCTGCTACGTGACTCCCGCCGAACACCTGAGGCTCCCCGATGTCGACGACGTCCGCGAGGGCGTGTACGCGCTTCGGCTGGCCGCTCACGCCGCGGACATCGCCAAGGGCGTGGCTGGGGCGCGCGAATGGGACGACGAGCTCTCGACAGCGCGCAAGGCGCTCCAATGGGACCGGGTGATCGACCTGTCTCTCAATAGCGACAAGGCGAGGACCTTCCGCGACGCATCTTCCCCCGCGGATGAGGAACTCTGCACCATGTGCGGTGAGTTCTGTGCCGTCAGGAAGATGACCAAGGTCCGGGAGGGAGAGGGCGAATGACCGAGACCGGTTCCGCTTCCTATCCGCGCACGTTCGTAGGGCTGGACCTGGAAACCACGGGGGTCGACGCCGGCAGTGACCGCATCATAGAGATCGGGGCCGTCAGAGTCGTGGACGGCGAGGTCGACGACACGTTCGAGACCTTCGTGAACCCGGGTCTTCCCATACCCTCCGACATCGTCCACCTGACCGGGATATCCGACGACGACGTCGCGGGAGCGCCTTCGATCGAGGAAGCGCTGCCGCGCATCATCGAGTTCATCGGTGGAAGTCCCATCGTGGCGCACCACGCTCCGTTCGACGTCGGCTTCCTGAACAAGGCCGCCGCCGGTCGGGCCGAGTTGCTGGTCGGCCGCGGCGGCGTCTTCGACACGCTCCCCCTGACCAGGGCGCTTCTGCCCAGGCTGCCGAACCATCGTCTGGTCACGGCGGCGCGCTTCTTCGACATACCCACGGGACGCTCCCACCGCGCGGCCGACGATGCCAGAGCGGTGTCGAGTCTCTTCCTCTCTCTGCTGGGGGTTCTCGACCAGATCGGCGCCAGC
>JALGZG010000001.1 GCA_025782345.1 bacterium
GGGCGTGCGATTCCGCGGCCGTGCGGCCGGGTGTTGCGAGTGCCGGATGTGGATGTGCTGCGGCGAAGAGGATGATCAGGAGAGGGCAGACCACGTCCCTGAGAGACTCACGTCTCCTGAGAACGTCAGAGCGAATCGGAAGCGACTCAGGCACTGCCATCACTCCCCCCTCGGTGCAACGCCGATCTGGCTGGCCGCGCAGGAATCGTGACGCCATAACGCATGGGCCTCTACTTGAGGAGCACGAGCTTCCGGGCCTCTGTGTAGCGTCCGTGCTGACCGACCGCTTCCATTCGGATGAAGTAGACACCGCTGGCGGCTCGGCGGCCCGTCTCGGTGGCGCCGTCCCAGACTACCCTGTGCTCACCAGCCCTGACGTGACGGTCGACGAGAGTCCGAACAACGCGACCCGCGGGGTCGTAGACGCGGACGGTCACGCGGCCCGGTGCGGCGACGCCGTACTCGATCACCGTCGAGGGATTGAACGGGTTGGGACGGGCGTGGTCGAGGCGGGTGACGAAGGCCGTCCCCTCTTCGGCCCCCGTCCCCGGCCCCGTCGGGCTCTCGCCCAGGAACTCCATGATGTTGCCCACGAGATCAACCCGATCCGCGATGCCGTTCTCGTAGTGACCCGTGCCGTCGAGACCGTCGTGCATCAGCTCGATGCCGAACGGCAGGTAGACGACGCGGTAGCCGGTGAGGCTGTCGACCTTGACGACCCCGGCGGGCCTCACCTCCCCCAGACCGTTGACGTACTCGAGCGCAAGCTGGGCGCCGGCACCGGGCGCGGGCGAGACCACATCGAGGTACTGCAGGTCCGGGCACCCGCACCGGAGCCTGCACTCCCCGTCGTCGTGAGTCATGAGGCCGAGCCCCGCGTCGCGCACACGAATTGTCGTGTCCGGCACGTCGAACCGGGAGTATGCGCCCGCGTGGTAGTCCTCGTAGCTCGCGCCGAGCCAGTCCGTGAAGAAGCCGTAGCGTTCGTTCCCCTTCTCGATGAGGTCCCATCCGATGTTGTTTCCATAGAGGAACAGACGATGGGTCGATTCCGGGGTCGAGGCGGAGAGCCAGTCGATGAGGTTCGTCTGGTCGTACGAGCCCTGGAGCGTCCATCTGATCATGTCACCCGTGAGCCAGATGTGCGTGTCGTAGCACAAGTACGCCTCATCGTGGAACGGACCAAAGGCCGCGTGCCATGACCACACGTCGTAGCCCCCGGTGGCATCGTACACGTCATACTCGAACCCCAGTATGTCCAGAGCCTGGGTCAGGTAGTGCTCCGACTCCCACTTATACCGTCTGCTGTCACCCGGCGTCTTCGCGCGCCGCTTGTCGACCACGAGAATCCCGGGATCAGCCAAGCTTCCGTGGATCGGTAGAATAGCGAACTCGAAGGACTCGTCGGGCGCGCGCTCCGGATACACGGAGGTGTTGCCGAGGCTGTCGGTCGCCTCGAAGTAGTAGAAGACCTGTGTCGCGGGCGCCAGAAGGTCGGCAGGGGGGTAGCAGCGCCACTCATCGTTGGAACCTTCATCAAGGGCGTACGAATGCCATGTCTGCCCGGAGTCGTCCGAGGCGATGCATCGCACGGACTGGACCCCGTCGCCGTCGCCGACCTTTATCATCAGCCTGTTGTCTTCCACGTAGTCGACCGAGAAGCAATCGGGCCACCGTTCGTCGGGATACAAGCGCCAGAGGGTCGGTGGGCTACCCGTCCGAGCCCCGAGTCGCACTCGTTCGAGGAAGGCCCCGGGCGTGTGATCGTCCGGAGGCACCGGGTCGTAGCCCCACAGCTGCCACCCGAGAGCCAGCCAGCCACGTGATGTATTCGAACTCGACAGATCGTAGGTGATCGTCGCCCATCCGGGTCCTTCCAGATGACCGCCGATTGACAGATACCACTCCCAGGGACCCCAGGGGGAACCGAAGACGGACTGCTCATCGAGGCCGACGCACGTGTCGCTCTTCGCTACACCCCACCAGAGGCGATCCTCTGAATCGTACGCGAGGTCGTACCACATGTCCCACTGGACGATCACGCCGTCCAGGCCGGAGACGTCGATCGGCGGTGTCATCAGAAGCGAGCGCTGGTCGTCGACCATCCTCCCGGTGACGGAATCGACCGCTGCCATCATCCATCCGGTCCCGGGGTCGCAGCTGTAGCCCCTGTATGTGTCCGGCTCGAAGGTGCGCTGGAACCGGACGCCAACCTCCCCCACGATCGGTGGGTGGTGGTGAATCCAGCCGTTCTCCCCGGGCGATTCGCAGTCGTCCGACCAGACAGTGACATCGTTCACTTTGAGATCGAAGTTGTCCAGCTGCCACGCGCCATCGAGCACGGAGTGGAACGGCGGGTTGTCCCACTGGTCCTGCGAGGAGTATGCGCCGTCGGACTCGAACCTGAATCTCACGATGATGTCCTTGCCCGCGAACTCACTGAGGTCCATCACCACATGTCCCGGGCAGTTAGGCGACGTGCTGTCCCAGTCGTGCGACATGCCCGGGTGACCCGCGAATCCGTTGTTCGCGTAGATCCCGAGCGTCGTCCAGGTGGCTCCTGTGTCGTAGGAGAAGTCCACATACCCGTAGTCGTAGTCGTTCTCCATCGCGACTCGCTGGTCCCACGAGAAGTGGACGACGTCCGTAGTGTCGGTCCAGTCCGAGAGAGGGAACTCACGGTACAGCCACTGGGCCCAGTCGTTCCCGTACCCGCGGTCCTGTCGCCACCAGTTGTGGTACCGCCCGCACCACCAGGTGCTGTCCCCGAGGTGTGTGAAGTGGCGGATGCGAATCGTGTCCTTGTGCCAGTAGTCCCCGCCGACGTTGCTTCCTGTCAGATCGAAGCTCTGCCAGCCGGCGTTGTCTCCGGTGAGGTCCTCGAAGTCGGCGTCGAAGAACCAGAGGGTCTCTGTCCGTGCATCGCTCGTCGTCGCCCCGCCGTGCCACGCCGTCGCGGGCCCTGCTTCGGCCCTCGCCCCTGCCATGGATGGCAGCATCAGCAGGGCCACAACCACAAGTGCTGCTGCGCGCCGATGAGCGCGCCCCGTGTGCGATGGGAGGCTATCTCGACTGCAGCACGATTCCATTCGATCACCTCATTTCAGGAGTACGAGCTTCCTGGTCGCGCGGAAGGCGTCCGTGCGGCCGGCGGTCTCCATTCTCACGAAGTAGACGCCGCTCGCGGCACGCTGGCCGACGTCTGTCGTCCCGTCCCAAATGACCTTGTGCTCGCCCGGCTCGATGTTACGGTCGACAAGAGTCCGCACGACCCGGCCCGCCGCATCGTAGACGCGGATGGTCGCGCGCCCGCCGGTCGCCAGGCTGAAGTCGATGGTCGTCACAGGATTGAACGGATTGGGTCGCGCGTGGCCGAGGCGGTTCGCGAAGATCTCGCCTTCATCCGCCCCCGTCGGCGTGCCCGTCGGCGGCTTCCCGAAGTACTCCATGATATTCGCCATGAGGTCGACGCGGTCGGAAGCGCCCGACGAGTACACACGGTCGGGCAGCAAGGCCCCTGCTATGAGCTCCATCCCGAATCCGAGGTTGACAGTCTGGTAACCCATTGTCGGGTGGGTGTAGGCGACACCCGCCGGCCAGATCTCTAAGCTCTGTGTCAGATACTCCGCTGCCGTCTCCGCTCCTGTAGCAGCCGCAACCGGCTGCACTACATCGAAGTAGTTTCGGTCAGCTCACCCGTAGTCCCATGGTCGTCGTGCGTGATGAAGTCGAAACCACCGCTCGCCTCCCGCAGAACCAGAAGCGTGTCATACATGTCGGCGACGTCGTTGCTGAGGTACTCTGAGGCCAGCCACTGCGAGTAGAAGTCCAGGGTCTCCTCTTCGACTTCGACCAGCTCGTACCCGACGTCGTTTCCGGTCAGCAGGAGATTCCGCTCCTTGCCGTCGTCCGCCTGGCCCAGCCAGTTGATTAGGTTGACCTGGTCGAAGCGCTTGATCGTGTATGCGTTGAAGTCGTGCGTGAACCAGATCTGTGTGTCGTAGTACTTGTACCCCGCACTGTCAGGACCGTTCGACTGGTCCGTACTCCCCGAGGGAACCTCGACATCGTAGACGTCGTACTCGAACCCGAGAATGTCCAGCGCCTCGCGGAAGTAGCTCTCGCTTGTCTGGCGGAACTCGCCGTCCTCGTTGCGGATCAACCTGCCGTGCTTGTCGACGAGCAGGATCGCCGGATCTGTGACGCTCCCAAGAATGGGCAGAATCGAGAACTCGTAGTACGCATCGGGAGCGTACTTCGGATGCGTACGGACGTTGCCGGCGCCGTCCGTCGCTTCGAAGTAGTACCAGATCTCCGTCGAGGAAGCGATGTGACTGACTAGTGGGTCCACGAGCCACTCATCGGTGGAGGGGCTGATGTCCGTGAGCGGGATCGACTCCCACGTCTGACCGGCGTCGCTCGATGCCACGATGAAGGCCGAGACGATGCCGTCCACGTCCGAGATCCCAATCAGGACCTCATCGGAGAGTGCCTCGTCGATATCGAACGTGTCGTGGAACCTGTCCCAGATGGAGTAGTCCCACTCGGTCGGCGGACCGCCTACAGGAACGCCCACGCGCTGCCGGTCCAGCATGAATCCCGTCATGTGCTCGGCACCGGGCTCGGGCGGCTCCTCGTTCCAGAGCCGCCAGTTGATGCCGAGCCAGTCACCCCAGGCCCAGTTGTCCCAGTCGGCGGTCTCTCTGCCCACCCACGGGCCGCCGTAGCTCGCGGGCGTTGCCTGTGTGAAGAGCGGGTTGTCGTACAGGCACTCGGCGCTCTCGCTCACGGCGAGCCAGAGCTGGCGAAGGTCGTTCGACTCCCTGGGGCACTCAAACCAGTAGTCCCACTTCGCTACGAGGCCGTCCGCTCCCGAGATGTCGATCGGCGGGCTCAGGAGCCATGAGTTCTGCCCGTCTACCATCCTGCCGCCTTCCGAATCGAGCGCGGCCATCCACCAGCCTTCCGGGCGCCAGAAGCAGTACCACGGTGGACGGAGGATGTCCGGCTCGAAGACCCGTTCGAACACCACGCCAGTCTGCCCCTGGCCCGGAATGCTGTCGTGCACCCATCCGTTGTCGCCTGGGGATTCGCAGTCGTCGTACCAGCGAACGGTGTCGTTGACGCTCAGCGTGAAGTTGTCCAGCTGCCACGCACCGTCGAGACAAGGACTCTGAGGCGGATTGTCGTACTGGTCCTGCGAGGAGTAGGCACAGTCGGATTCGAACCTGTAGCGCACGAATACGTCGCTGCCCGCGTAATCGTCCAGCTGCTTCCACTGGTGTCCTTCGCACTCAGGGATCATGCAATCCCAGTCGCAGGACCTCCCGGGTGTCCCTGCGAAGCCGGGGTTGTTGAAGACGGCAATCGTGGTCCATGCGGAACCGCCGTCGTCCGACACCTCGAAGTGGCCGTAGTCGTATTCGTTCTCCATGGCCAAGCGCTGATCCCATTCGAAGATGATCTCGTCGCCCGGCTCGCTCCAGGACGACAGAGGCAGCTCGCGCGACAGACAGCAAAACCAGTCGTTCCCGTACCCTCGCGGCTGGCGCCAGCAGTTGTTGTACGTGCCGCACCACCAGGTGCTGTCACCCAGGTGCTCGAACCCGTTGATGCGAATGGTGTCCTTGTGCCAGTAGTTGGTGATCTCAAGCGTGCCGCTCATGTCGAGCGACGTCCAACCGGCGTTGTCGCCCGTCAGGTCCTCGAAGTCAGCGTCGAAGATCCAGAGCGTCTCCTCTCCCACCGAGCGGAAGCCGCGTGCATCGGGGTCGCCAGTTCCTCCGCGGACGCCGAACAGCTCGTCAGTGCGCCCGTCGCATGTTGAGGAGGATGGTTCGATGGCAGAGTACGACTCGGGCGCCGCGGCTTCGCGTGCTGCCGAACACGGTGCCGCGGTCAGCATGAGAACGGCGCAAATCACGAGCGCGCGCTCCGCGGTCAGACTCAGACTCATCACTTCAGCATCACCGCCTTCCCAATCTCGCTGAAGTTCCCGGCTTCACCGAACCCTTCCATCTTCACGAAATAGACGCCGCTTGCCGCCCGCTCACCCGAGTCGGTTGTCCCGTCCCAGACGATCACGTGCTCGCCGGCCTCCGCCTCCCCGTCAACCAGCGTCCTGACCACGCGGCCCGCAACATCGTAGACGTGAATGGTCACGTGCGACCGGCCCGCGAGGCTGTACGCAATCGTCGTGCTTGGATTGAACGGGTTGGGGCGCGCGTGGCTCAGCCGCGTGGCGAACGTGGTCGTGCCCTCGACCCCCGTTCCCGGTCCGGTCGGCTCTCTCTCGAAGTACTCCATGATGTTCGCC
>JALGZG010000260.1 GCA_025782345.1 bacterium
GTCGTCTGGGCCCTCACCGGGATGTGGAGGCAGCAGCACCAGCCGACCATACTGCCCAACGGCAGGATGCTTCTCTTCGACAACAAGGCAGGGACGGAGGTTTCCAGGGTCATGGAGCTCGACCCCTTCTCACAGGCCGTGGCGTGGAGCTACCGTGGCACGCCGGAGCGTCCCTTCTACAGCGAAACGTGCGGGTCCAACCAGAGGCTTCCGAACGGCAACACGCTCATCACCGAATCGGACAACGGCAGGGCGTTCGAGGTGACTCCCGAGGGAACCGTCGTCTGGGAGTACATCAACCCCAACCATGCGGGCCCCGACGGCGAGTACGTAGCGACGCTCTTCGAGGTCGTCAGACTGCCTTCCGCAAAGCGGCCGGACTGGATGGAGTAGGCTACTGCTCCACGCCGCTCGTCAACCCCTCCACGATCCTTTTCTGGAAGAGCGCGACCAGCGCGAGAACCGGTAGTACGCTCACGACCGTGGCGGCCGCGATCGTCGCCCACGGCAGCTCGTGCAGTCCTGCGAAGAGCGCCAGCGCGACCGGGACCGTTCGCGACTCCGGAGTGGACGTGAGTATCAGCGCGAAGAGGAACTCGTTCCACGCGAATATGAAGATCAACACCGCCGCCGTGAACACGCCGGGCGCGGCGAGCGGCAGTATGATCTGGAAGAACGCCCTCGCCGGCGTGCACCCGTCCACCATGGCGGCGTCCTCCAGGCTCGTGGGGAGCGTCGAGAAGAAGTGCGTGAGGATCCACACGGCCAGCGGCAGCGACAGCAGGGTGTAGGGGAGGACGAGCGCCGGGTAGCGGTTGATGAGCCCGAGCCTCGCCATGCCGAGGTAGAGCGGTCCTATCATGCCGATGGCCGGGAAGATGGCTATTCCCAGGAAGAGCGCCATTATCAGGTTCTTGCGTTTGACCTTCAGCCGGGCCAGCGCGTAGGCCGCCGGAGCGCCGAGCGCGAGCGTGAGGAGTGTTGTCAGGGACGCCACGACGAAACTGTTCGCTATGTTCCGCGGGAACTGGTTGACCTCGAAGACCGCCCGGAAGTTCTCGGACACGGCCGGGTTGGGGAAGTAGTCGAGCGGCCTCTTGTACAGCGCGTTGGGCGACGACAGCGCTACGTTCAGGATCCAGTAGAGGGGGAACAGGCACGCGACCACGAGCAGCCCCCTCGCGACCCACAGCCACAGTGTCTTTCCCCGGAATCGTCTCACCGCGTTTCCCCTGATATCCGCATGAACCGGATGAGCCCGAGGCTCAGTACGAACACGATGACGAAGAGCGCTACCGTCATCGTCGAGCCGTAGCCGAGGTCCCCGTACCTGAAGAGGACTCTGTAGATGTAGATGGAGAGCGTCTCGGTGCGCGACGCTCCGCCCGTCAGCACCCAGATCAGGTCGAAGACGCGGAAGGCGTCCATCGTTCTGAAGAGCACCGCGATGGCGATGAAGGGCTTGAGAAGTGGGAGCGTGATGGAGCGGAACACCGCCCAGCGCCCGGCCCCGTCCAGCGCGGCTGCCTCGTAGTACTGGTTGGGGATCGATTTCAGGCCCGCCAGCAGAATGATGGCGACGAAGGGGGTCGTCTTCCACACGTCGGCGAGAATGACCGACGTCATCGCAAGCCTGGGCCCGAGCCAGACGATGGGTTCTCCCATCAGACCCAGTCGCTCGAGGACGGAGTTGACGAGTCCGATCCGGTCGTTGAGAAGCAGCGACCACATGGTCGCCGCAACGACCGTGGGGAGTGCCCACGGTACCATGAGCGACGAGTTCATCGCCGTCCGACCCCTGAGCACCCTGTTGAGGACCAGCGCCGCCGCGAGACCAAGGACGAGCTCAAGTCCGACCGAGACCACCGTGAAGTACGCGGTGTGTCCCAGGTCCTGCCAGAAGACCCCGTCGGAGACGAGCTGCGCGAAGTTCGAGAGCCCCGCGAACCCGCGCTCGTCCGCGAACTTCAGGTTGAACTTCGTGAAGCTCAGCGCGAACTGGCTGAGCACGGGGAAAGCGCCCAGGACCACCACGAACGTGAGCGCGGGTGCGAGAAGCCAGAATGCGAGGCGTGCTCTCTGCCTGGCGTTCATCGGGTGTCGTCTCTCCCGGCCGTTGCCTACTCCGCCATGATCTCCGCGAGCTCCCTCACCATGTCAGCGGCGGCCGTAGCGGGCTCGATCTCGTACGTGAGGGTCCGATGAACGTTTTCTTGAATGATGTCCGACATGCGCGGGTAGTGAGGAGACCTGGGTCTGTTGCGCGTGTTCTGGAAGACCTCGGAGAAGCTCGCGAAGTGAGGATTCGCAGCCAGGACGTCCGCGTCCTCGTAGGTGCGTCTCAGCGTCGGCAGGTAACCGCCCTCGATCGCACGTTCCTTCATCGACCTCTCGCCCGTGATAAAGCGCAGGAAGTCCAGCGCCTCGTCGGGATGCTCGCTGTAGGTCGACAGTGCGATGTTCCAGCCGCCTATCGTCGAGTAGCTCGTCTGCCCCTCCACGTGAGGCAGGGGCGCGATACCGGCCAGGCCTTTGATCTTCGATCCCTCGCCCTCCGCCACGCTCCACACGTAAGGCCAGTTCCGGAGAAAGAGCGCCCGCCCCTCCGTGAAGAGCCGGCGCGAGTCCTCCTCCTTGTAGGTCAGCACTCCGGCGGGGGAGATCCCACTGTCGAGGAAGCTGAGCATCAGCCCGAGGGCCTCGGTCACGCCTCGCTCCGCGTCCGCGGGCCTCTCGACCACCGTCGCTTCGTCGAGCGTGCCGCCCACGCTCCACAGGAACTCGAGGAAGTCACACACCAGCCCCTCGTACCGGGCGCCCTGCCAGACGAAGCCGTCCATCCCCCTGGGTTCGGCTATCTCTCTACAGGCGCGGCGGAAGTCCGTCCACGTCTCGGGTACGGGGACCCCCGCTTCCTCGAGGAGGTCCTTGCGATAGTACAGCACGCCGGCATCCGTGAACCACGGCACCGCGTAGAGCGTCCCCTTGTAGGTCACGCTCGCAAGCGGGCCGTCGAGGAACTCGTCGGTCCGGATGTAGCCCTCGGGTAGCGCCACAATCCACCCGGCGCGTGCGAACTCCGCGGTCCAGATCACGTCGAGGCTGTAGAGGTCGATGCTCGACTCGCGCGCGGACAGGTAGGTCACGTAGGCGTCGTGTTGCGTGTCGGTGTTCGCGGGCATCGCCTGGAACTCGACCCGCACACCCGGATGGGCGGCGTTGTACTCGTCGACCAGCGCCTCCGTGGCGCCGGACGGGTCGTTGCCGGCGGCGAAAACTATCTGGATGTCGCCGCTTTCCTGGGACGAACATCCGACGAGCGACATGGCGGCCAGGCAGCACAGCGCGACTGCGGTCATCGTTCTCATGGAAGGACTCCTCCCGATGCGCGTGGGATCAGGACCGTCGCGCGGCGGTTTCCTGGCCACCGCGTGGTGTGAGGTTCACTCATGCTAAGAGGAAGCGACGCCGGTGTCAATCGGAGCGTGCATGGTTGAGAGCGCGCACGGTTGAGGTGAGCGGCGCTCGCTGCTGCCGGCCCGTTTCCCAGGCACGTTCTGCCTCACGGTGAGCGGGCTGCCGGCAGGTGTGCGGCATCGGACCCCGGGACAGCTTGGGCAGGCGTGCGCGTCGTGCTATATTCGTTCGGTAGGCAGCACGCTGACGGAACCGCCGCACCGAGCGGGCCGCAGCACCGAATCGACAGAGTCACGCCGGCGGCAGGGTCTCAGAGACGTCCGCCGGCCTCACAACGCAGCCCGGACGGAGGGCCCTCGGGCCCGCCGGACCGGCGCTGGAGGTCAGTGATGATCCTGAACACGGGGGGACATTCCCGCCGGGGTATCAGACAGGCCCACCTGAGCGCGCTGCTGACGCTCGCTCTCTTCCTTGCAGCGTCGGTCCTCGCGCCGACGGCGTGGGCCCAGGACGATGACGACGATCCGACACGGGCCAACGAGATGACCCCTCGATCCGGCGTCAACACACCACCCGGGCGGTGGCTGCCCGCCAGGAACCAGGAGAGTCCGTCACAGCTCACCGAGGAGCAGCGGCGCGAGATCGACAGGATCAACACCATCGGCTACCTGGGAGGCCACTACGAGCCTCCGGTGACCACGGGGCTGACCGTCCACGACCCTGAGCGCGCGTGGAGCGGCTACAACCTCTACACGTCCGGGCATTTCCCGGGCGCCATACTGATGGACATGGAGGGGAACATCCTCCACACATGGAGATGTGCGTTCCTGGACGCATTCCCGAGCAGGGCGGACATCCTGGAGCCCGACCGCTCCAACCGCTGGCGCTACGTCCACCTGTTCGACAACGGCGACGTGCTTGGGATCTACGAGGGTCTCGGGCTCGTCAAGCTCGACGTGGACTCGAATATCATCTGGTCGCATCAGGGCAACGAGCATCACGATCTCAAGGTCGCCGATGACGGCAGCATCTTCGTCCTGAGCAGAGAAGCGCACATGGTGCGCCGGCTGAACCAGCGGGACCCCATCCTCGAGGACTTCCTCACGATACTCAATGCTGATGGGAGTGTGATCAAGCGGTTCTCGCTTCTCTCCGCGCTCGAGAAGTCACGCTTCACGAACATCATCAAGTCATCGGGCATGGACAGAAAGGGAGACATCTTCCACACGAACGCCGTGGAGATACTTGACGGGAGCCTGGAGTCGGAAATACCGGCGTTCAAGAAGGGTAACATCCTCACGTCGTTCCGGCGGCTGGACACGATCGCGGTCGTCGACGTGGAACTGGAGGAGGTCGTGTGGACGCAGTTCGGCCTGTGGCTCGCTCAGCACGACCCGACGCCGCTGCCGAACGGCAATCTCATGGTCTTCGACAACAGGGGGCATTACGGGGACTCGAAGGTCGTGGAGTACGATCCGACGAACATGGACATCGCATGGATGTACGTCGGCAGTAATGAGCACCCGTTCTTCACCAGCGCCGGTGGGGCCAACCAGCGTCTTCCCAACGGCAACACGCTCATCACGGAGTCCGACTACGGTCGCGCATTCGAGGTGACGCCCGCAGCTGAGATTGTCTGGGAGTACTTCAACCCGGCCCGCGCGGGCCAGACCGACGGGTTGATCGCGACGATATTCGAGATGACCCGGTTGCCCGCGGATTTCCCGCTGGATTGGCTGGAGGGGAGGTAGCAGTTGACCGCAGCTTCTCGCTTCGCCGCGGTTCTTGTCGCAGTCGCGCTCGCGGCCGCTCCCGCGGTCCGCGATGCCGCCGCGCTCGAAGGCAGCGAGGTTCCGGAAGGGCGCTGGCGCGCGGCGGAGCCGCGCGCGAAGTCACTGCACAGAGAGCTGACGGAGGAGCAGCTGCGCGACGTGGAGAGGCTCCGGTCGATCGGCTATCTTACCGGCTCACAGCCGGCGCCGCTCGTGACGGGGCTCACCGTCCACGACGCTTCGCGTGCGTACCGAGGGCTGAACCTCTACACGTCCGGTCACTTCCCCGGGGCCGTTCTGATGGACATGGATGGCAACGTCCTGCACATGTGGGAGCGGAGCTTCCTCGATATCTGGCCCGACCGCTACGCCGACTTCGATTCCGAGAATGCCCAGTACTGGAGATTCGTCCACCTGTTCGACAACGGTGACGTGCTCGCGGTATTCGAGGGCCTCGGGCTTGTCAAACTGGACAGGGACTCGCGGGTCATCTGGACACATACGGGCGGCGACCACCACGATCTCAAGGTGACGGAGGACGGCCTCATCTACGTTCTTACCCGCGAGGTTGTGATCGACCCCCGCATCAACGCGGACGAGCCCATACTGGAGGATCATGTTACGATCCTCGATTCGGACGGACGGGAGCTCAGAAGCGTATCGGTGCTCAGCGCCATGGGCAATTCCAGCTACCTGCATCTGATGGCGGGGATGAGCGCCAAAGGCGACATCTTCCACACGAACGCCATTGAGATACTCGACGGAAGGCTGGCGGACGAGCTGCCCGCCTTCAAGGCGGGGAGCGTCCTTCTGTCGCTTCGGACGCTCAGTCTCCTTGTGGTTCTGGACCTCGACGCCGGGCTGGCCACGTGGGTGTGCAAGGGGGCGTGGCGCAAGCAGCACGATCCGTCCGTGCTCGACAACGGCAACATTCTCATCTTCGACAACAACGGAAACAACGACAGGTCGCGCGTCATCGAGTTCAACCCGGTCACTGACAGGATCGAGTGGGTATACCAGACCGTGCCGGCGGATGGCTTCTACTCGCAGATGTGCGGCGCGGCAACGCGGTTGCCCAACGGCAACACGCTCGCGACGGAATCGGACCGTGGCAGAGCGATCGAGGTGACGCCGGACGGTGACACCGTCTGGGAATACCTGAACCCGAAGCGAGCGGGAGATAGAGGGGAACTCGTTGCGACGCTCTTCGAGATGATCCGTCTGCCCGCGGATTTCCCGCTGGATTGGCTCTACGATCGTTAGGCACCTCACGGGAGGCCGGTCGACATGTATCTGAGGCACAGAGCAGCGCGCAGACGCCCCGCGATGACGTGGATCCTCACGGGGAAGGTGCTTTTGATTGCGGTCTTGACCGCGTCGGCGATCGCGCTGTGTTCGAGGGCCGTCACGGGCAACGACGGCAAGCAGTGGAGCAACGAGCCGGCTGCCGGCTCGGAGGACCCCGGACCGCCCGGCAGGTGGCGGACCGCGCGGGGAGAGGCGAAGGAGAAGCTCTCGGCCGAGCAGGCCCGCGAGATCGCGAAGCTACGCTCCCTCGGGTACCTCTCCGGCTCGACCCCCGCTCCGGACGACTCCGGCGTGGTTCTGTTCGACGCGGCGCGGGCCTGGTCGGGGCTGAACTTCTTCACGTCCGGGCACTTCGCCGGCGCCATACTCATGGATATGAACGGGCACGTGCTCCACGAATGGAGCTACGATTTCCTCGAGGCGTGGCCCGACGAGACCGAATCGGCCGAGAACGACGGCGCGGAATATTGGCGATGGGCCCACCTCTACGAGAACGGCGATCTGCTGGCGATCTTCGAGGGGCTGGGGCTCATCAAGCTGGACAAGGACTCCCACCTTATCTGGAAGCACTACGGCGCCGAGCACCACGACCTCGAAGTGGTGGACGACGGCAGCATTTACGTCCTGACGAGGAAGGCCCGCATGGTTCCTCGTGTCAATGAACGGATGCCGATTCTCGAGGACTTCGTGACCGTGCTTGACGCATACGGCCGCGTGATCCGGGAGGTGTCCGTGCTCGAGGCGTTCGAAAATTCCGCCTTCGCCAGTTCTCCCGCCGCACGCGACATGCCGAAGCGGGGGGACATCTATCACACCAACGCCATCGAGGTGCTCGACGGTCGACTCGCAGATCGTCTCCCGGCCTTCCGGCGGGGCAACGTGCTCCTCTCGATGAGGCAGCTCAGCACAATCGCGGTGCTGGATGTGGACCTCCAGGAGATTGTCTGGGTATCGTCCGACATGTGGCTCGAGCAGCACGACCCCAAGGTGCTCGAGAACGGCAACATCCTCGTCTTTGACAACAAGGGCAACGACGGGCAGTCGAAGATCGTGGAATTCGATCCTGTCACGCGGGAGACCGAGTGGAGCTACAGCGGGGACGCCTCATCGATGTTCTTCACCAGGATGTGCGGTGCTGCCCACCGCCTGCCGAATGGAAACACGATAATCACCGAATCGGACTACGGCAGGGCGTTCGAGGTCACGCCGGCGGGGGAGATGGTCTGGGAGTTCCTCAATGCGCACCGTGCGGGGAAGCACGGCAATCTCATTGCCACGCTCTTCGACGTCATCAGACTCGACCCCGACTTCCCCGTGGACTGGCTGGAGTAGCAGGTTAGTTGGCGGAACGAAGAACAGTCGGAACACGATCGCGCACACGAGAGCAGTACGGACGAAGGCCCGCCGAAATGGCGGGCCTTCCTGCAGCTGCACGTCCTGCCCCGAGGGCCAGTCGGGCGATACATCCCGCGACTCCCAGGTTGCATTCGCCGACAGTATGGAGGGCCCCATGTGTGCGGTCAAGCCGGCGCCCTTCTGCTCGGGAAGAATGCCGCCGGCCGGAGCGTCTGTTGGTCAGAGCAGGCGACCGCGCATTCCCAAGCGCCCGGGGGCGCGGCCGGGTCACGGGCGCAGCGGGGAGGCTGAACATGACACGGCTCAAGCGCGCGACGATCGTGCTTCCCTTGGTTGTCCTTCTGCTTGGTGTGGTCGTGCCCGTTCTTCTGGAGCGGGACGACTCCGTCCGGGCATCCCGCGTGGAGGTTCGCGAGGCGCGGACCTCCGGCAGGACGGCGGGGGAGTGGGCGAAGCTCGCCTACGTGGCACAGAAGCGGGGTAAACTGAGGGAGGCCCTCTCGTACATCAAGACGGCGGAGAGCGTCAACCCTGGCGCTCAGTACGCCACCGAACTCAGGGAGATCAGGAAGGCCAGGCACAGGGCATCCGAGGCCGAGCGCAGCCGCCGCAGGTTGACCGAAGGCCCCGTCGATCACGTCGTTTTCGGCGAAGACGGAGCAGTCGCGTCGGCTCACAGGCGGGTCACCGTTCTGCCCGGCGAGAGTCTCTGGACGCTGGCGCGTGATCTCGTGGCCGCCGGGCGCCGCGTTTCCACCGATGAGGTCGCCGGCGGCGACAGGGACGTCTACCGGACGTGGGACGCGCTCACGGCACTGAACGGCGTCCGCGAGCTGGAGGTGGGAGAGCGCGTTCGGGTGCCGCTCTTCCTTGCCGAGCAGACGGCGCTGGCGGACGCGAACCGGCGGGACCACGAGCGGATAGCGGCCGCATCCTCGGCCCTGGCCGAGGGAGACATCGACGGTGCGGCCAGGCTGCGGGGAGAGTTCGAGGAGGGCTTCGCCGAGACGACCGCCGAGTGCCGGCAGCTCGACGACGCGCTCGCCGCGGCTATAGAGGAGCGAACCGTGAGGCTCGAACTCGACCGTGAGCGCGCGCTCGTGAACGATGTCCGCGACGCCCTGGCGCGAGTCCCCGGGATGCCTCGGGCCACGCGGCACTCCGAGCGCCTGGACATACTGAACGGGGCGCTGGTCGCGCTGTCGGAGGCGGAGGCACTCCGCGGAGGGGCCCAGTACTCAGACGCCGCCGAACTCGTGGCGCGACTCCTCTCCGAGGAGATGAGGTTCACGATCGGACCCGACGGAACGGTGCTGGCGGCCAAGTCCACCGGTGTGAGCTACACGCAGGCGGCACGCCGCGTTGTCGAGTGGGTTCTCGAACGGGAGCTGCGCGCGAGCGGTCGGAGCTTCCCGCATTCGAACGAGAAGTCGGCGGACGAGAAGGCGTGGGCGCGATACCTGGCGGACGCGGCCCGCGAGGCGGGCAAGAGAGGGGTGGACTTCACCGCGCTGCTTGAGGCCGTCGATGAGAACGTCGAGCTTCTGCTGCCGGACCCGGTGGCCTACTTCGCGGACTGAGCGGGGGCGCCGGCGTCACACGATCCTCGTTGAGCGAACCCGATATCGCCGCCATCCTGTCCGGGGGGAGGCTTCGAGGCATGCCGCACTCGGGCCGCTCCCGGACGGGAGGCGCCATGGCCCACTGGACGGACGACTTCTTCACGGGCTACTGGTCGATGATGCAAAAGGCCGCGCCGATGACGGGCGTGGCCGCCGAAGAGACGTGTGTTCTGCGGAAGATCCTCAGGCTCCGGAAGGGGAGCAGGGTTGCCGACGTGCCGTGTGGAGACGGACGCATCTCGCTCGAGTTGGCCAGGGCCGGGTGCAGGGTCGTGGGCGTGGATGCCTGTGAACGAAGCGTGCGGCGGGCCCGGAGGCAGTTTGGGAAGGCGGGGCTTCAAGGCACGTTTCATCTCGGCGACATGCGGGACCTCCGGTTACCGCGTGAGTTCAACGCCGTCATCAACTGGTGGGGGAGCTTCGGCTACTTCGATGAGGCGACGAACAAGCGTGTCCTCAAGGGGTTCGCGGACGTCCTCAAGCCGGGTGGGCGGGTTCTCATCGATCAGGTCAACCGCGAGCGCGTCCTCAGGCAGTTCCGTGGGAAGGACGTGTTCAGATGGGGCGGGGTCACGGTGACGACCCGGAACACCTGGGACGCGAAGCGCCAGCGCATCAACGGCTCGTGGCTCTTCGAGCGCGGGGGCAGACAAGAGCGCCGGCGGAGCTCCATCAGGCTCTACACACCCTCCGAGATGAGGGCTCTGATGGAGTCCGCCGGGCTCACTGTCGAACGCATCTGCGACGGCAAGACCGGGCTTCCGTTCACGCGCGGAAGCCTGCGGATGTCGACCGTCGGACGGAAGCCGCGGGCCGCTCCGCGGTCCTAGTTCCCCGTCATCTGCTTCAGGAGTTTGAAGTAGTCGCCGTCGGTCGTCAGTATCAGCGTGCTCTCACTGTCCAGCGTCGTCTTGTAGCTCTCGAGGGTCCTCAGGAACGAGTAAAACCCCGGGTCGCGACCGAAGGCGTCGGCGTAGATCTTGGCCGCGTCGGCGTCGGCGTTCCCCTTCAGCTCCTCCGCGATGCGGTACGCCCCGGACGTTATCCGCTGGAGTTCCTTCTCCTTCTGGCCGCGTATCTCCGCGCTCTGGCCCTGTCCCTCGGACCTGTAGCGCTCGGCGATTCTCTGGCGCTCGGAGATCATCCGCTCGTAGACCTTCTGCCGGACCTCCTCGACGTAGTTGACGCGCTTGATCTTCACGTCGACGAGCTCGATGCCGTACCTTGGCATCTGCTCCGCCGCGCGCTCGAGAACCAGCGCCGCGATCTCCGACCGGCCTATCCCGATCTCCTCCTGCGCCTCGCGAGGGACGTCCATCTCGAAGATCTCCATCTCGCGATTCGTATTCCGGACGACCTCGAGGAGGTTGTGGCTGGTCAGGAGGTCGCGCGTGATGGCGTCGATGATGTCGTCCAGCCGTGCGTGTGCACCGATCTCGTCCGTCACGGACTGCATGAACTTGAGCGGGTCGGCGATGCGCCAGCGGGCGAACGTGTCGACCCAGATGTACCTCTTGTCCCTGGTAGGGATCTGTCGCGGACTGCCGTCCCACTCGAGGATGCGCTTGTCGAACGTGTTCACCTTCTGGATGAACGGCACCTTGATCTTGAGTCCGGGCTCGCTGACGGCGTCACCGATGGGTTTCCCAAACTGGGTGATGATGATCTGTTCGGTCATGTCGACCACGTAGAGCGAGTTCGTCAGGACGATGAGCCCCAGGAACGCTGCCACCACCACTATTGCGAGTCTGGTCGTCTTCATTTCCCGCCTCCTTTCGCGTCAAGCTGGAGGAGGGGGATGAGGTTCTTGAGCTCCGGGTCGATGATGATCTTGTTGGGGATCCGCGGGAGGATCTCGCTCATGGTCTCCAGATAGAGCCGTCTCTTCGTGACGTCACGTGCGCGCGAGTACTCCCGCCAGACCGCGACGAAGCGCTCGGCGTCACCCTCGGCGCGGTTGACACGAGCCACGGCGTAGCCCTCGGCGGCGCGGATGACGCGCTCTGCCTCACCCTCTGCGGC
>JALGZG010000376.1 GCA_025782345.1 bacterium
ATCTGCCTGGGAGTCTTCTCTTTCCGGTGCACGAGGTAGTTCGTGCGTTCGAGCTTAAGCCCCGGAACGTCGACGACCTTAAGGAAACCAAAGCGCACCTCATCGGAGACAGTCAGGAATGGAAGAAAAGCCATCCCGACATCCACACGAACGAAGGTCTTGAGAATGGGCAGGTCATCCACTTCCATGAAGACGTTGAGGTCCTTGAGCTGGAGACCGGCCTCGGGCAGGTTCTTGCTGAGCAGGAGTTCGAGTCCACGGTCGCTGGTCGCCCAGATGATGGGGGTCTTTCTCAGCTGGTCGACCGTGATGGTGTCGGGCGCGCTCTGCGCCGGACCGACCAGCACGATCTTGTCCTGGAAGCACGGAGTCGCGGCGAGCTTGCGGTGCACAACAGGATGCCCCGTCAGCCCGACGTCAAGTTCCCCGGACACCAGCCTTCTGATAAGTTCCTCCTCGTCCAGATGCTTGTAAGTGAAGAGGACATCCGGGTGGTCCTTGCGGAAGGCAGCAAGTGTCCACGGAAGCGTGAAGGCGCACGTCAGGGCGTCACCGGCCAGATAGATACGCTGGGCGATCTCTTCGGACTGCGCGGAGAACGCGTCCTCTATCCGGCGTGCCTGCTGGGCCAGCGCGCGCCCCTTCTCAAAGAGGAGCTTCCCCTCGGCAGTAAGCGAGATGCTCCTGCCATGCCGCTGGAACAGCGACACCCCCAGCTCCCGCTCGAGAGCCTTGATGTGGAAGCTCACCACCGACTGGCTCAATGACAGATGTCTCGCGGCACGGCTGAAGCTGCCAGCCTCAGCCGTCGCCAGAAAGACGCGCATCTTCTTGTCCAGGATCATGGTCTGCCCTCGCTTTCGAGACAGTGAGGATAGCAGAATGCGGAAGGCGGCGTCCACTCGTTAGCCCGCACGCGACCAGGAGCTTCGCGCGTGCGGGCTCGCGTACGACCCGCCAAGATGAGAAACGGCTTGTCGACCTCGCTCGCGCAATCAAGTCCGTTCGCGGGAGAGACCTCCGCAGTGCCGAACATTGGAACAACCGAGGCAATAGTGATCGAAGCCGCTAATGGGGTCGCGCGCGCACGGTGAGCTACGTCCGTTGGGGGGCTCAATGGCCCTTCTCTTGCCGTTCTACGACGAAGTGAGGCGTCCCTACAGCGGAAGGGCGGGTGGACACGCCCCCTGGCTGACCCGGAGAACAGGCCCAGAGAGCAGGCTCAGAGAGCAAATCCACAGAATGCCCCTGATTGGGTACGTGACAGACTTTCGTGGTTCGGTATGCTCGGGGTGGTTGAGAGACGAATTCCGAAATGAGTGCTTGACTGGTTACTGTGGTGTGGTATATTCAGGTCGTTGAGAAATAACCTTGGCGAGGCGTACTCAAGCGTCACGCCACGTATGGAGGAAGCAGCCCTGAGAACACGTAGATTGCTTGGAGCGCTCGCTCTGGCAGCGATACTCGTGGTTCCATCTGTGTCTGCCGCCTACTTCGGTAGCCTGTTGAGTACGGACGGAGGCATTGACGGTACCGGGAACCGGATCACAGATCCGGCCGGTATGTCCTTCTCCTGGGACGTCACCCAGGACGCGGATAACTCGTGGCACTACTCGTACGTGTTCAAGCATCCGGAGCGTGAGACGAGCCACTTCAGCCTTGGGGCGTCGGACCGCTTCACCACCAATGGGCTCTTCGATCTGCAGGGTGACTTCGGCGGCGGAGAAGTCGGCTCGATCGAGTACCGCGTTCCTCCGCCCAAACCCATGCCGGGCCCGGCCCCCGAACCCGCGACCCTGATGCTTCTCGGCAGTGGACTCCTCGCATCGGCAGCCATCTTCCGCAGGCGCAGGAAGTAGGAAGCACGGCAGTAACGGAGCACACGTTCAACCTCCACCGCCCGGCGCTCGCGCGTCGGGTTCTTTGCGTTTCCCTCCCCCTCACAACGCCCGGGAGCCCGCAGCGCCCAGAACGTCCTGCCCTCCTGAAGCAGCCACAATCCATTCTTGACAACTTGTACACCCCGTGATACACTGATGTCTGGGTTTGGGAAAGCTCGCCTGGCGGCCGCGTCCGAAGGAGGCTGGCGATGACCGGCAACGGACGTCACCGCATCTCTGCCAGGATGGCCACCCTGGCAGTCTGTACTCTCACGCTACTTGCGCTCACGGCTGTGCCCGCCGCCGCTCAGGCTGTGTGGGGCACGAGCACGGCCGAGGTTCCGGATGCACCGGGATTCGAGGGCTACTGCCTCTACCAACTGAACATCGAGTGGGACACAACCGAGTTTGGTGATCACGGCATGAGTCACGTATCGTTCTTCCTGGAACTCGGCGTGTGCGATTGTGCCTGTGACGAGGGCGTCGTCACGTTTGACGGTATCGCCGGAACGGGGGTGGGCGTCGATGGCTGCGAGCTGGAGTTCCTAGGACTCTACGAGTGCAGAGGCGACCCCAGTTTCCCGGGCGACGCTCCGACGGTCAAGTACGAGCACCTCGAGAACGGCTGTGAACCAGCCGAGATCGGGACTGCCACCCTCAGCTTCTACTCGCGCTTCGGACCGGGCGACCCTTCCGTGCACCCCGGCAGCCTGGGCATCAAGGCGGCAACGGTCACGGAGGTGGGCGACATCACTGGCGTCCTCCCACTCTGTGAGTGCGGGAGCCCTGTCGAGCAGGCAACGTGGAGCCTGATGAAGTCCCTGTACAGGTGATACAGCACGGTCAGGGGGCGGCCTTGAGCCGCAGGCACCTGACGCCCCACGTCCCGGGACCCACGTGCGTCCCAAAGGTATTGACCACCCGCCCGCGGACAGAAAGGGACCCTTGACTGGTCATACGCTTGGCGGGCTGCCACGAGAGCGGCTCGGAATAGATGCTTGACAACTTCTGTCGATGTGGTATACTCGAGGTAAGTTGGGAATCAGACTGGGAAGCGTATACTCAAACACAGGGGAGGCGATTATGATGGCACGAAGACTGTGTGTGGCGCTGCTCCTCGCGGCGATGCTCGCGATTCCAACTGTGGCTGCGGCCTACGTCGGAAGCCTGCTGAGCACCACGGGAGGCATTGACGGTACCGGAAACTGGATCACAGATCCCGCCGGTATGTCCTTCGAGTGGGAGGTTACCCAGAACGCGGATAACTCCTGGCACTACTCGTACGTGTTCACACATCCGGTGGGTGAGACGAGCCACTTCATCCTTGAGGTGTCGGACAACTTCACGGCCAATGAAATCTTCAATCTGCAGGGCGACGTCGGCAACGTAGAGATCGGTGAGTTCGGAGTAGACGATCCCTCCAATCCGGGCATACCGGGGAACATGTACGGGATCAAGTTCGAGGACGCAGCGGGTTTGGTGACAGCCTTCTCGTTTGACAGCTTCCGCGTCCCGGTCTGGCAGGACTTCTACTCGAAGGACGGGGTCGCTGGCGACTTCGCGGACGCGGGCCCGCGCGGCTCAATCACGAACGCCGCGTGGAACACTGGCTTCTCGTTGTATGATGACGACCCGACCGCTCCCGCTGCGGACGGCTCCATCGAGTTCCACGTTCTTGCGCCCGACTCCACGACGGATCCGGTCCCCGAGCCCACGACTCTGATGCTTCTCGGCAGTGGACTCCTCGGATCGGTAGCCGTCTTCCGCAGGCGCAGGAAGTAGGAAGCACAGGTACTACCGGAGCACATGTTC
>JALGZG010000370.1 GCA_025782345.1 bacterium
GAGGAGACCAAAGCCGACATCGGTGCTCTGCTCGTGTACCAGGTAAGGGCCAACGAGATACTGGCCGAGCGCGCCGTGGAACACACATCGACCCTGGTCGCCGAGGCGGCGATCACGCTCGAGGAGTTCTATCTCAACCGAGAGCATTACTCGGACAACCTGAGGAAGAGGCAGAAGACGAAGGTGCTTGAGCAGGTCGCCAAGATCATGAGAGAGAACATGGAGCTGGCGTCGGCGAAGATCTCGGCCAGGGCGGCACGAGCGTCGCTTGCCAGCGCCCGCGAGCACGATGCGCGGGGCGCCGGCTCCGATGTCGACGCGCTCCACGACTACCACAACGCCTGGCTGCACTCTCTGAACGCGGGTGCGGCCGCACAGCGGTCCATAAAGGCCAAGTAGACCAGCACGAGGCACCTGACATGATAAGAGGCGTCTTCTTCGACGCGGGCAACACGATCCTCTTCCCGGACTACTACATCTACCGGGACATATGCGAAGCGCTCGGCGTGGACCAAAGCCAGGGGTGCCTTCGACAGGTCGGTGGCCGACTCGCCCGGCTCGGATGTGTACGACTTCTGGGCGGTGTACTACACGCCGTTCTTCGAAGTGCTCGGCGTTTCCGACGAGTCGATACCGGACGCCATAGAAATGACGCGCGTCGCCAACGACACCGGGCTCGGCATATGGAAACAACCGGTCGAGGGCCTGGACAGCACCTTGGACAACCTGTCGGCGCGGGACCTCTCGCTGGGTGTTATTTCGAATTCGGATGGGCGCCTGGAATGGAGGTTGGAGGAGATCGGCATTCTCGACAGGTTTGATTTTGTCATCGACTCGGCTATCGTGGGTATCAGCAAGCCGGACCGCAGGATCTTCGAGAACGCCTTGAAGAGAAGCTCTCTGTCCCCGGAGGAAGCGGTCTACGTCGGTGACTACTACGAGGTCGACGTGCGCGGGGCGAGGGCGGCCGGTATGTCGCCCGTGCTCTTCGATCCGGTTGGAGCCTACAACGATGTCGACTGCGAGGTCATCTCAAGGCTCAAGGATATCGTCGATGTCGTTGACGGATGGATGGACGACGCGGGCTGGACGGGCGATGCGGGTCGGACCGGCGATGCGGGTCGGGCCGGCGATGCGGGTCCGACCGGCGACGAGGACAGCGACGACGAGGTCTGAGAGACCCGCCGCGTGCGGACGCACCGGCTCATTCCGGGTGAGGCGCCATTGGACAGCATTATCAACGCACTTCATATCCCTGTTACGATAGCAATCCTGCTCTTTTCCGTGATCATCCACGAGGTTTCGCACGCGCTGGTGGCGGAGAAGCTGGGTGACCCCACTGCCCGGAGGCAGGGCAGGATCACGCTGAACCCTATTCCACACATCGATCTTGTCGGGAGCATCATCCTGCCGGCGATGGCGGTCCTGATGCATCTACCGCTCCTGGGCTGGGCGAAGCCGGTCCCGATCGACATACGGCAGTTCAGAGACCCCATGCGCGACTTCGCCATTACTGCCCTGGCCGGGCCGGTCTCGAATCTGGCGCAGGTGATGGTCTACTCCATCATCTTCCATGTGGCCCTGAGGTTGGAATGGTCGTTCCTGATCTTCATCGGCTATTGGGGCGTGTACATCAATCTTCTTCTCGCCATGTTCAACCTCCTGCCGATCCCTCCTCTGGACGGTTCGCGCCTGATCGCGGCGGTCATGCCGCGGGATATGGGCTGGCAGTTCCTGAGCGTCGGCCGCTACGGTTTCATGATCCTCATGCTCCTCATCTTCACGGGTGCCCTGAGGCCCCTCTTCGCGCTTGTTGGAATACTCCACTCGGCGATCGTCTACTAGACACGACCAGTGATTCAATGGCGAGGAACCCCACCCACCCTGCCCGCATCCTAATGGGTGTGCACGAGATGTTGTGCATAGGACTCGCGGGAGCCAACTCATGAATATGGCGTGCATCAGGCTTGGTCCCGCGAGTCCGACTATGTTCGGCTCCGTGTCGATCCAGCAGCATCAGCAAACGGAGGTCGAATGGGAGACAAGAGCGGAGAGGCCATCGCCGAGACACTCGACATGACCGGCTACTTCTGCCCCGAGCCCGTGATACGGGTCAACGAGGCGATAGGCGACGTTGGTGTCGGCGAGCTGCTTGAGCTCCTGGCCGACGACCCGTCGTCGAAGCCCGACATCCAGAGTTGGACGAAGCGAACCGGTCACGAGCTCATCTCCATTGAGGAAGACGGGGACGTTTTTCGATTCCTGATCCGCCGGACCGCATAAGGGCGCCCGCGTAGTGCCAAGGCGGCATGCGCCAGACGAACCGCCACCGGCCTGACGGCTCGAGGCGCCGTCGACATTGGAGGGAATGACAATGGCCGACAAGAGGCGTATTCTCTATGTACAGACCTCGGGTGTCGACACCCCCGAGCGGTTGTACTCCCCGTTCGTGCTGGCGACCGTAGCCGCGTCGATGAACATGGACGCCACCATCTACTTCCTCGGGAAGGGCGTCACCGCGGTCAGGAAGGGAGAAGCCCAAAGAATCCAGATGGGTTCCTTCCCGCCGCTGTCCGAGGTGATGCAGCGGGCGGCGGACGCGGGCGTGAGGTTCCTGGTGTGTGACCAGAGCTCGCAGCTCATGAACCTCGATAGGGGAGACTACATCGACGGGGTGGAGGTCGTGGGCGCCGCAACTCTCAATGACCTCTCGCTGGACGCGGACTCGGTTCTGTCCTTCTGAGTTCCGTTTTCCCGGTCGGCTAGGTCTGTGGGTCTCGCGCGGCGCGACTGGTTGGCGTAGCCTGGCCCGGCGCCGCCAGCTGATTCCGCGATCCCGCAAGTGGAGGTGGATGCCAGTGACCAAAGGATACCTGGACTACCAGTCGGCATCGCCGGTCGACCCGCGCGTCGTAGAAGCGATGACCCCCCACATGATCGAGCACTTCGGGAACCCGTCGATCCTGTTCCGGTCCGACGGTGACGCCGCGCGCCAGGCGCTCGAGGAGGCGCGCGAGCGCGTCGCCGGATTCACAGGCGCCACACCTGCCGAGATCGTCTTCACCTCGGGAGCGACCGAGGCCAACAACATGGCCCTGAAGGGCGTGGCGCTGAAATTTCAGTCCAAGGGCAAACACATCATCTCATCCGTGGTCGAGCATCGCTCGGTCATCACCCCGCTCAAGTATCTCGAGCGTCTCGGTTTCGAGGTGACGAGCCTGCCCGTGGACGCCGAAGGGTTCGTGAACCCCGACGACGTAGAGGCGGCGATACGCGACGACACGATTCTGGTCTCCGTGATGACGGCCGTAGGCGAGGTGGGCACCATCCAGCCGGTGGGGAAGATCGCGGACATCGCGAAGGCTGCGGGCGTTCTCTTCCACACCGACGCCACGGCGGCCGAGGCGTGGATCCCCATCGACGTATCGACACTGCCGTTCGACCTCATGACTCTGTCGTCCAACGACATCTACGGACCCAGGGGTGTGGGTGCTCTCTATATAAGGAAGGGTACAAAGCTCGAGGCGCTCGTGCACGGAGGCGGGCAGGAACGGGGGTTGCGCTCCGGGACGGAGAACGTCCCGGGCATCGTTGGATTCGGCCTGGCCGCTGAGATCATGGGTGATGAGATGGAGGCGGACACCGCCCGCGTCAAGCCCATGCGCGACCGGCTGATGGACGGGATCCTGGAAGGTATCGAGGACACGACGCTGAACGGGCCTCGGGACCTCAGGCTTCCTAACAACGCGAACATCCGGCTCGCCTACATCGAGGGTGAAAGCCTGCTCCTGTCGCTCGACATGGAAGGCATCAGCGTCTCAAGCGGGTCGGCGTGCAGCGCCAAGACGCTCGAGCCTTCGTACGTGCAGCTCGCTATGGGCATCAAGCACGAAGAGGCGCACGGCTCGCTTCAGTTCACGTTCGGCAGGTGGTCGACCGACGAGGACGTCGACATGGTGTTCGAAGTGCTGCCCGGGATTACGAAGCGTCTGCGCGAGATGTCGGCTTTCAAGCCCGGCATGACCTACGACAAGGAAAACTTCGGGCATCACGGCCCGGCATGACCTACGACAAGGAAAACTTCGGGCATCACGATCACGAGGAAGAGGGGGAGTAGGGGCAGGGCGAGGTCGTGGGGTCGTGGGGTTTCGGCAGATGGACAGCGGGCCACGGCGCGTCGGTCAGGGCCCTTTTCTCTTGCTCTACACTTGGCGATTTGGTAAAATAGCCAAGCGTAGGAACGACAGTTCCTTAAGGAGGAGGTCGCCGTGAAACGCGAAGTGAGAACCCGATTCGAGGAACGCGCCCGCATTCTCAAGGCTCTGGCACACCCGACGAGGCTCTATAT
>JALGZG010000181.1 GCA_025782345.1 bacterium
TGCGGGAGTTCGACGGCAGGTTCCCGCGATTCCTCGCCGTGGGGTTCAGTAACTTCGTGGTCAGCTTCACGGTGTTTCGTGCTATGCTGGCGCTGCCATGGTCGTCTCCGTTCAAGGCTTCGCTGTGCCAACTGGCCAGCTACGCTGCCGGCACTATCTGGAGTTTCATTTGGAACAGGCGCTTCACGTTCAGGAGCAGCGATCCGGTACTGGGTCAGGCGCTGCGCTTCATGGCCCTGCAGGGTAGTCTGGCTCTGGTGACCGCGTCGCTGATCGGTCTCTCCGTCGACATCCTGGAGCTTGCGGCGACACCGAGCTGGTTGGTCATCATGAGCGGGGCGACGATCGTCAACTTCCTGCTCGCCAAGCGCTGGGTCTTCAGGTCGGGTGGCTCCGACCGGGACGCCGTCATCCTGGACGAGCGGCAGGGGGGGGAGTAGTGGCTGTCACCAGCCCTACGCGGTCAGAACGGAACGATCAACCCGAAGGAGCGATTGCTTTGCAGCCTACATTCCTGCAGCGAACCGGCCGCGTCGCCCTGGTTGTTTTCCTGCTCGCGTTCGCGGTGAGGCTCCTGCTGTTCGCCACCGTGCTCGGCGACCTCAGGCACGGGTCGGCCCCCGTGTACGGCTCTGCCGCCATCGGACTGGTGAGCGGCGAGGGTCTCACGTACCACACGTCCGAGATGGAGGATATCTCGGACGCCCCCGACAATCGCACCGGGGATTTCATGACCCTCTATCGGCGGGAGGGCCGTGAACATCTGGTCGAGTTTCTTCCCGGTCCGGCGGCGCTGCTCGGGTTCTTGTGGAAGGTGATTCCCGTACATAACTTCGCGCCTCTTGTGTTGCTGCAGGTGCTTATCGACTCGTTGTTGATCGCTATGCTCTTCGCGGTCCTTTCCCGTGTCGGTAACGTGCTGGCTCTGTTGACGGCGCTCGCGATGACAATCAACATCGCCACCATCAAGCGGACCCTGATGATGGGCTACGATTTCTGGCCGCAATTCGGCGTTTTGGCGGCCTTCGTCGGTGTCCTGTGGCTGCTGAGCAAGGACAAGGGCGCCGGGTGGTACCTCTTCGTAGGCTGCCTGGCGGCCGTTCCCTACTGGTTTCGGAACATCACTCTCCTGCTGCCCTTCTTCCTCTTGGCGTGCTTGGTCTTCCTGCTGAAGTCGCACGGCCTGACCTGGCGGACCATCGCGCGGCGGTCGGCGGTGTTCGTCGTGCCTGTCCTGGTTTGCCTGGCGTTGGTCTCTGCCTACAGGTACGAGACGACGGGTAGTGCCCGACCAACGCGTTCGACCTTCTGGCACAGCTTCTTCGCAGGCGTGGGTCAGTTCTCCAATCCATACGGCATCGACCACACCGACCGCAGCGTCTGGCGTTTCGGCATTCGCCTCAACGACGAGTTCGCGGGATTCGACATGGGCAACATGATGGCACAGGGGCAGCGTCCCGATTCGCTCTACGAGCAGACCCTCAAGGACCAGGCGAAGGTGTTCCTGACCGAGCATCCGGACCTTTTCGCCAGGAACTGGGTCTACCGCATCGGCATTATGATCTCACCGCTCCTCTACACCCAGGGTGACCTGGTGCCGGCGCGGCTCTCGGAGATCCTGCGCCCACTCGCATTCCTCATGGTGCCGCTGTGGTTCCTCGGCATGTTCGCGCTGTACCGACGAGACAAAGCCGTGTTCTGGCTCTCCGCAACGGTCTATGCACATTTCTTCGCGGTCTTCGGCTGGTTCTACGTCGTCGGCCGGGTCATCCTGCCGTTCATGTTTGTGAGCATACTCGTGTACCTTGCAGGCCTGTCCTTCTTGCTCGCCACCGTCCTGCGCCGGCGACCGAGTGCCACGTAGCCAACGCGCCGCTTCCCGGCCGTCACTGCACCGAGCCTTCCATTGATTCCTCAAGGCTGATGCGACATCGACAAGTTGTGGCGGCTCTGGGAGCGCACGTAGTGACGGCGAACGGGCAAATCGGTTCTTGCCGAGTTCGTGGACGAAACCATTCGTTGTGTACCGGGAAGCCAGGGACTCCTCGTAGAGTTCGGATCGCGTACGGGGATTACGTCGCTGACCGGCATGCCCTGGGGAAGAGCTCTCGCGACGGTCTTAGGTATCTTCGCTGCGAATGTCATCTCAGTCGAGCAGGCTTTTCATCGCAGTGAACGTGTCGCGGATGCGCGTCGGCGCAGGCGTAAGCTCCGAACTCGACATGATCACGGCGTACGAGTCCGGATGCTCCGGTGTAAATCCGTGCATTCCCTTCGGCGCGTTGGCTCCCATGTGACTCGGAAGAACGAGCACGCCTGGGTTCATGAGAAAAACGAGCTCCCCGAAGCGACGGTCCTCGAAGTAGACACCCTCGCTCCTCAGGTCGTCGTCGGTCAATATGGCGCCACAGTCGAGCGTCGCGAGCGCGTCCACGACCTCCGCCCTGGCGTCGTCGTGTGAGAACCAGAATCGCGCCATGGTCGAATCGTAGAACACCGTGTAGTCTCGTCCCGGCGCCAGCTCGACGTCCCTCATGTGCCCCATGAGATCGAAGGTCCCGGTCGTCTTCAGCATGCCGTGGTCCGAGTAGATGAGCACGTCGACCTCGGAAAATGTCTCTCTCGCCTTCTCGATGACAGACGTTATCTTGTCCTCTATCATCGCCAGCTCCCGGGCGACGGCCGAATCGTCGTCCACCTTGTCATGGAGGAACCCGTCGATGTGGGGTGTGTAGTGCAAGAAGAACCGCGTCTGTCCCTCGCGCAACTCGTCCGTGAGCTCCGCGAGGCTCGCATCGAGGCCCGACTTCCACGACCACGATCTGAAGGAGACTCCCTCGCTCAGCAGATGGTCGAATATCGATGGGACACCGGGGTCGAACGCCGCGGGGGCGAAGATGTCTTTCTTCTCCACGATGTCGAACGTCGAGAAGAGCTCGAACGGGACGCGGTAGAAGTTGTAGTAGCCGGTGAAGCCGCTCTGCCTGCGGTGCCAGAGGAGCAGTCTTCTTCGGAAGCGCCGGTGGCCGGTCACAACGGTCGGCAGGAACCGCATCCTGCTCAGTGGTGCCAGTGCGGAGTTTTCGGAGCGGTAGAACATGCCCCAGTGCCCGTGCTCCGAGGGCATCATGCCGGTCAGGATCGTCGGTTGGGCGGCACAGCTATAGCCGAGCACCGTCCGCTGCCGGTAGGCGTGAGGTGCCACTCTGCGGAACGTCCCGTACTCCTGGGCCATCTCCCACCCGAGCGCATCGACGAAGAAGCAGAGTGCGACGCGGTTCCCTTTGGCCATGTTCACTTTCCCTTGCGCCCGAGCAGCACGCTGTGATGGAAGAGCCGCAGACGCTGAACGAGCACGGCTCGCTGCTCGTTGGCCCCCATTGATGCGAACTCTCTCGGAAGTCCGAACGGGCAGTACCTGCGAATCAGTGCTGCCACCCGGTTCCACTCCACCGAGTCGGAGTAGCTGAGGTAGGTCACCACGGCCGTCAGGTAGGCCAAGACCTTTGGCGAGCCGAGCCTCGCCCGGTAGTACGTGCCGAGCGTGGGGAAGAGGCCCTCCGGCGCCCGGCCGGGCTGGAGCATTCCGCGCGCACGGAACGCGCTGCGCGGCGGGCTCTCCAGTTTCTGGTAGAGACGGCCGATTCGGTGGATGCTGACGTCCATGGCGTCGGTTCTTGTGACGTCTCGACATCGGCGGGCTCGGTCGTGCCACCGAGCCTGGCCACCAGGGCCTCGAGATCTCCTGCCGTCTTGAAAACGGCCCACGCCGGCATGTCGCCGAGGAAGTCTCCCAACTCTTCCTTGAGGCGCGCCGACTCGGGGCGTTTGATGACGTCCGACAGGAAGAACTCGACTCGGTCCGCGAATCCCGTCGGGACGTTGCTCCTGATAAACAGGTGCGCGGTTATCGAGTCCAGCACCAGCTTCGCGGTGCCGTAGAGGCTCAACAGAGATGAGAGAAACGGCCGCTCCTCCGGAACATCGGTTGGACGAAGGAGGAGCTCCTCCGTGATCCGGTTGTGCATCAGAGTCAGACTCTCCGTGTTGGGCACATCCGGGATGTCTATGTCTCCGAGCGCCGACACGATCCTGTCGTCTCCCCAGACGACGACAGGCGAGCGCACCATCTCGAAGGTGGAGATCAGCGGCCGGGGCTCGGCAAGCTGCACCTCGCTCTTCATGGCAACGTCCACGCCGGTGCACGCGCCCTTCATCTCCCGGTTGAGCGCGGAGACCGCCGGTGCGAGCTTCCCGCGAAGCGATTCGAGATTCGTGCCGTATCTGCATGCACAAACGAGGTCTATGTCGCTCAGGCTGTAGTAGCCGTCGGGAGCTTCGACGACCGTTACTTCCGACCTGGCGGGGGCTCCGATCATGAGAATCGCCCGGATGCTCTCCCGGCCGAGCGTGTCGACGACGACGGCCACGCATCTCTCGACGAGCTCCGAGTAGAACCGGTCCTTCTCGGGGACGGTGGAGGTTCGCAACGGAGGCGGCAAGATCGCTCCTCAAGTAGAGTTCCGTGGGTGCCTGTTCGGTCAAGGCTAATGGGCGCGGAAGGGGGGTGTCAATGGGCGTCAAGCCCTGGAGCGGCCGCCGCCCCGGCGAGCTCAATCGGAGGAACCTGGTGCGTCCGTTCCCGCCCATGCGCCGGGCTGTTGCGGAATTCCTG
Source organism: bacterium (assembly GCA_025782345.1). Lineage (GTDB taxonomy): Bacteria > Joyebacterota > Joyebacteria > Joyebacterales > Joyebacteraceae > JALGZG01. Next base: position 4,676 of record JALGZG010000181.1, read on the forward strand.
CCGATGTGTTATAATCTGTGTATGGGGCCTCTCCGGGCCCCATAATACAGACCGCATTGAAGAACGGGCGATTGAAATGGCCCCGGTCCTCCGGGGTCCTGTGTGAATTGCCCACGTCCCAAGGAGGGGAGAATGAGACTGGCTCGCATCTTCGCAGTATGCGCGCTGTTGCTCGCGCTGGCCGTTCCGACGACCGCCGCGGCCAGATGGATAGATTTCGGCACGGCCAGCACCGATGCCGCGCCGGACGTGACTCTGCTGAGGTCGGGGACTTCCGGGGTCTCTCTGACCGTGGATATGCCCGGTATCGAGGCGGCCGACGTCGCCACGGACCTTGGACTTTTCACCGAACTCCGCGTTCCGGGCAGCGCCTTCAGCATTGAGATCGGTTCTCCGATGCTCCCGGTCATCCGCGAGTACATCGAGATTCCGCAGGGCGCGACCCCCAGGCTCTCCGTCATCCGCGCCGACTACAGAGAGGTCGCGCTGTCCGACCTCGGTATCGAGCACCGCATCGTTCCGGTTCAGCCGTCCGTGGCGAAGATCGCTGGGGCGCGGGAAGCGGCCCGTTTCGTCATCGACGGCGAGGCCTACGCGGCGGACGCGTTCTCTCCCGACGTCGCCGCCTCTCTGGGCGAGATCGGGCAGATCAGAGCTCACCGCTTCGTCGAGCTCGAGATCTTCCCCGTGCAGTACAACCCCGCGTCCGGGACCGTTCGCTACCTGACCGGCATTGAGCTCGAAGTCAGCTTCGAGGGCGGCGACTGGGCCCAGACGGAGGCGGAGCTTACACGCTACGCGTCTCCGGATTTCGACGTGATGGCGCGGAAGCAGTTTCTGAACGCCGAGACCTTCGCCGGACGCGGTGTCCCCGCGCTGCCGCTCGGCTATCTCATTATTACCTACGACGACTTCTACGAGGAGATCGAGATGCTCGCCGGGCTCCGCCACCGTCTCGGATACGAGACGACGGTGACGAAGCTCTCCGAGATCCCCGGCGGCGCCACGGCGTTGAACATCCAGGCCTACATCATCGACGCCTACGACACCTGGGACACGCCTCCGACCTTCGTGCTCCTCGTCGGCGACACGCCTCAGGTGCCTCCGTTCGATGGCGCGACCGGCTCGCACGTCACCGACACCTACTTCGTCTGCATGGACGGGGGAGGCGAGTGGCTGCCCGATGCGTTCATCGGCCGCTTCTCGTGCACGACCGAGGCGCAGGTGACTCACCTGGTCGACAAGACCGTGGAGTACCTCCGCTTCGCTCTTTCGAGCGGGGCCGACTGGACGAAGAAGTGCACGTTCATGGCCTCGAGCGACAACTACACCATCTCCGAGGGCACGCACAACTACTGCATCGACAATTGGGTCGAGCCCGCGGGCTACACCGACATCAACAAGCGGTACTGCGTGACCTACAGCGCGACGACCGCGCAGGTCATCGCCGACATCAACGGCGGCATCTCGATGCTGACCTTCTCGGGCCACGGCTCGACCAACGGCTGGGCCGACGGGCCGTCGGTGAGCGCGTCGCAGGTGAACGCGCTGACCAACGTGGACATGCTCCCGATGGTTCAGTCGTACGCCTGCATCACCGGCCAGTTCAACTCGGCCTGCTTCGGCGAGACCTGGACCAACGCGACGAACGGTGGTGTTCTCTTCCTGGGCGCCTCGAACAGCTCCTACTGGGACGAGGACGACTACATGGAGCGCGCCGTCTACGACGCATGGTTCGGCGCCGACATCACGTGGGCCCGCGGGATGTTCAACGAGGGACTTTGGGCCGTCTACGAGGCCTACTCCGGCGGCGGCCGCACTCAGTATTACTACGAGATGTACACGGTCTTCGGCGACCCGGCGCTCGACCCGTGGACCGACATACCGGCCGAGTTCAGCGTGAGCTACCTGCCGGCGCTTCCGCTCGGGCAGGACGTCTTCCCGGTGGATGTCGCCACGGCCTCGCGCGCTCCAGTAGAGGGCGCCCTGGTCTGTCTCTACATGGACGGCCAGTTCTACGCGACGGGCCTGACCGACGCCGCCGGTCACGTGGACATCACCATCACGACGCCGCCACAGGACGTCGGGACGATGGAGGTCTGGGTCAGTAAGCACGACTTCAGACCTGCGTCCGGTACGGTCGACGTCATTGTCCCGGTCACGTATGACATCAACCC
>JALGZG010000252.1 GCA_025782345.1 bacterium
TCGACCAGGTCGCCGTCGCTGGGGCCCCACCGATTGTCGTTATTGGGGTCCCGCCACGCCAGTTCATCGGTCTCCCAGTCGCCTTCCTGGGTGGTCACGTGCCCGTCGATCGTAGGCGCGTTGTAGCTGTTCGACAGGGCGGATGCTGCCGCCAGCAGCACAAGAACGGCGACGGCAGCAGCAGCGTATCTTCGCATGTCGATTTCCTTGGGAATGGTGTCCAATGCGATGTCTCCGGAACCCCGCTGAGGGCGCCCCGGGGTAGCGCGTCATATGGTCCGTTGCCTGGATACGGGAAGCCACGGCCGGTTCTCCACGCGGCCGTGACGCGTGCTAGAGGCTATCAGAGCATGAGGGACCGGTCAAGCGGATGCGCTTTCGCTGACGGGGTTCGCGGCCCCGCTCCCGCGCGTCCCCACGGCTTCCAGGACGCGGCGAGCGATCTCGGGTAAGAGGTCGCCGGCCTTCCCGAGCAAGGTGGCGTCGACGAGAGCGGATATGGGTGTGTATGCCGTGTTTACCTCGACCACGAAGGCGCCGTTGTGCTTGGCGACCAGCGGCAGGGACGCCGCCGGATGGACAACGGCCGACGTGCCGATGACCAGCATTGCGTCGCAGCTCGCCGCAATCTGGTGGGAGCGCTCGTACGCGTCCATCGGCAGCGGCTCGCCGTACCACACGACGTCCGGGCGGAGGAGCGATCCGCACGTAGGGCAGTGCGGCGGCACGTCCGGCAGCGGGCTCTCCAGCAGCTCGCAGACCGTCTGCTCGAGCGTGCAGCGCGCTCTCCAGATGCTGCCGTGAAGCTCGACCGGGGCCGAGCTACCGGCCCTGTCATGAAGTCCATCGGTGTTCTGAGTAATGAGAGAGAAGTGGGGGTAGCCCTTTTCCAGCTCGGCGATGGCTCTGTGGGCCGGATTGGGCTCGGTGTCTGAGACGACCTGGCGCCTGTAGTCATACCAACTCCAGACCAGCCCCGGGTCACTCTCGAACGCCCTCCACGTCGCGAGTTCCTCGGCCCGGTGCTGCTTCCACAACCCTTCCTCGCCCCTGAACGTCGGGACGCCGCTCTCCTGAGACACTCCCGCGCCGGTGAGAACGGCCAGATCCGTAGCCTGGCTCAGCCGCTCCACCAGCCTCTTCGTAACGCCACTGGCGGGTTCCATTGCTTCCCCCCTTCCAGGGCAATCCGACCCTCAACTCGAGTCGGGCGCTTCCGGCTTCTCGGCGGTTTCGGTGGCTGTCGCCGCCTCTCGGGCCGCTCCCCGAGCAGCGGCCGCTTCTGCCCTGCCTCTGTCCGTTCCTCTGCCTCCCTGTCCGAGGTTCATCTTCCAGTAGACAGAGCCGTAACTCGTGCAGTTCATGCAGCGAATGCAGTCCACGCTGCCTATCTCCTCCGGTACCTTGAGCCCCATCGGGCAGTCCTTCGAACAATGCATACAGGAGGCGCAGTTCTTGAAGTCGGAACCCAGGGCGTAGGCGATGGCGCAGTCGTCGAGATGGGTGTCCATCTGAAGCAGGCTGAACTTGTTCGTCAGACCCAGAAGAGCGCCCAGGGGACAGACGAATCGGCAGAACGGTCGCCTCATCATACCCATCAAGAGCACGAGCGCGGCCAGGATGAGGACCTTGAGCCCGAACACCCAGGTGAGAAAACTCATCCCCTCCGCGCCTTCGGACCCGCGCGCCTGCCACAGGAGCCACGGAAGACCACCCTCAAGCGTCCCGGCGGGGCAGATCTTGCAGAACCAGGGCTCGTAGGTCCACCAGGCGACCAGCCCGCACACGACCACGAGCACGACGTACTTCATGTGCCTGAGCCAGTTCGGAGCGGAGAACTTCGGCAGCTTGAGCTTGTACACGATCTCCTGGAACCAGCCGAAAGGGCATAACCACCCGCACGGGAACCGCCCGACGAAGACCCCGACCAAACCCAGAATACCCAGCACATAGAACGGGAACTGCCTGATGATGACGAAGTGCTGAAGTGCGCCTATCGGGCACGAGCCCCACGCGAGGGGACAGGCATAGCAGTTGAGCACGGGGACGCAGACGCCCTTGAGCGCACCCTGATAGAAGGTCGCTCTCGGGATGGCAACGAAGTAGGAGTTGGTGAAGAGGAGCGCGATGAACTGGACGATCCGCCGTTTCAAGTAGGTCTCCCGTCCCGGGTCTCGAAGCTCGCTTCGCGCGTCCGCCGCCGGCCGCGAGCGCGGACGACATCAGCAACAGAATCAGCCTACGCCGATACAGGACAGACAGATCATGGCGCCGTTCGACAGCGTCTCCCAGAAATGCTCGGTCACGAGCCCAACGATGAGAAACGCCTCGAACACCACGAGCCCGATGACGAAGAACGTCGCGGTTCGCGCGGGGTCAGGCTTGACCAGGAAGTCGATCGCCTTGCTCAAGGGACACACCTGTTCACAGCTCCCTTCAGAAGCTGCGCAAAGCGGGTTTCAAGTACTCTTGAGTACGTCTAGATTCTAGCGGCCCGACGGCGCCACCGTCAAGCGTCAACGCCCGAATTATCAACGCGTCAGGCTCGCGCGGCGGACGTGCATGCCGCCCCGTGCCCGCGCGGCCGGCTCGCCGCTGGCGCGCGGCCTGCGCGCGACCAAACGGCTACATGATGCCCCTGATGCGGGCTCTCAGAACCGCGTGCGCCGCCGCGAGTCGCGCCACCGGCACACGGTATGGTGAGCAGCTCACGTAGTCCAGCCCCACGCGATGGCAGAAGTAGATGGACTCCGGATCGCCGCCGTGCTCCCCGCAGATGCCCATGTGAAGGTCGGGCTTGGCCAGCCTGCCTTTGTCGACGGCCATCTGCACCAGAGCCCCGACGCCGCGCTTGTCGAGGGACTGGAAGGGGTCCTTCCTGAGGATTCCCCTCTTCAGGTACTCCTTGATGAATGAACCGGCGTCGTCACGGCTGAAGCCGTACGCCATTTGCGTCAGATCGTTGGTTCCGAACGAGAAGAAGTCGGCGTGTTCGGCGATCTCGTCTGCCACGATGGCGGCGCGCGGTATCTCTATCATCGTGCCGATGTGGAAGGGAACAGCGTCCGTGTCATCACCGAGGACGTCGGCCGCCACTTTCTCGACGAGCTCACGCAGGATCGACAGTTCCTGGGGTTCTCCCACGAGCGGTATCATCACTTCGGGCCTGGCGTCGACGCCCCTGTCGGCCAGCTTCTTAGCTGCCTCGAAGATGGCCCGAGCCTGCATCTCGTACACTTCGGGGTAGGTGATTCCAAGCCTGCAGCCCCTGTGCCCCAGCATCGGGTTCGTCTCACGAAGCTCCGCGGCCCTCTCCTTCAGCTCATCGGCGTCCTTGCCGAGCTCCGCGGCCAGTTCCTCGATCTCCTCGTCGGTCGCCGGGATGAACTCGTGAAGCGGCGGGTCCAGCAGCCTGATGGTGACCGGACGGCCCTCCATCGCCTCGAGGATGCCCTCGAAGTCCTCACGCTGGAACGGCAGGAGCTTCTCGAGAGCCTCCCGCCGCTCGCTTTCATCGGCTGCCATGATCATTGCACGGATGTACTTGATGCGTCCCTCACCGAAGAACATGTGCTCGGTCCGACAGAGACCGATGCCCTCGGCGCCGAACGCCCTCGCGCGCGCCGCGTCCTCGGGTGTGTCCGCGTTCGTGCGGACGCCCAGCTGCCGGAACTCGTCGGCCCAGTCGGCATCTGTCCGAGAATCACCTCTCCCGACGAGCCGTCGAGCGTCAGCCAATCGCCCTCTCTGATCGTTGTCCCTTTGACACTGAACGTCCGGGACGCGTAGTCGATCTTGATGTGCCCGGCGCCGGCGACGCAGCACTTGCCCATACCGCGCGCGACGACCGCCGCGTGTGAGGTCATACCGCCTCGAGCGGTCAGGAAACCCTGCGACGCGTCCATCCCGTCAATGTCCTCCGGCGACGTCTCCTCGCGGACGAGGATAGTGCGGTGCTTCTCTTCATCGATGTCTTCCGACCA
>JALGZG010000032.1 GCA_025782345.1 bacterium
GGAGTGCGTCTACGAGACCCTGCCGGGCGTCGACAACCCCGAGAAGACGCACCCGCAGCCCAAGACGAAGATGCCGGAGGGCGAGCTGAAGCTCCCGGTGCTCTGGGACCGCGTTCACGCGCTCGACCAGGTCATCGAGGTGGACTACTACCTCCCGGGATGCACCGTGCCACCGGACCTCATCATGGACGCGGTGAACGCCATCCTCGCGGGCGAGCTGCCCCCGAAGGGCTCCGTGCTCGCCCCGAACAAGTCGCTTTGCGACGAGTGCGACCGGAACGACAGCAAGCCGGACAAGATCAAGATAACGGAGCTCAAGCGCCCGCACGAGACGTTCATGGATCCTGAAAAATGCTTCCTGGCCGAGGGCGTCATCTGCATGGGCCCGGCGACCCGCGCGGGGTGCGGTCAGCGCTGCATCAACGCGAACATGCCGTGCCGTGGGTGCTTCGGCCCGACCGACGAGGTCAAGGACATGGGCGCCAAGTTCCTCTCGGCGCTCGCGTCCATCATCGATGTCGACGACCCGGATGAGATGGAGAAGATAGTCGATTCGATCCCGGACGTCACGGGACTCGCTTACATGTACAGTCTGCCCTCGTCGCTGCTGAGAGGGAAGAAGCTCTCGAGCTAGCCGGCGCCGCGGACCTAAGGCGTTCGAGCTGCGAGCCGACAAGCATCATGGAGGAGAGATGAGCAAGCGTATTACGATAGACCCGATCACACGTCTGGAAGGGCACGGGAAGATAGAGATCTTCCTCGACGACTCGGGGAACGTGTCGAACGCCTACTTGTGAGGGGCGGATGGCGGAGGAGATGCCGAGGATCACCCCGAAGATCTGCGGCGTGTGCCCGACGACTCATCACATGTGCTCTACGAAGACACTGGATGACCTCTTTCACGTCGATCCGCCGCGTCCGGCGAAGCTCATCCGCGAGCTCATCAACAGCGCGTTCATATACGAGGACCACGCGCTCCACTTCTACTTCCTGGGCGGCCCCGACTTCGTCGTGGGTCCGGACGCTCCGGCGGCCGAGCGCAACATCCTCGGCGTTATCGCGAAGGTCGGCCTCGAGATAGGCAAGCAGGTCATCGACATCCGGAAGCGCGTGCGCAACATCATCACGGAACTCGGCGGGCGTGTGATCCATCCCGTCTGCGGTCTGCCGGGCGGAGTCTCGCGCGGGTTGACCGAGGAGAACCGCGAGGAGTTCAGGAAGACCGCGGCCGACGCGGTCGAGTTCGCGAAGTTCAGCCTGCAGCTCTTTGATGATGTCGTGCTCAAGAACAAGACCTACGTCGACCTCATCGTCGGTGACATCTACAAGCACGAGACGTACTACATGGGCCTGGTCGACGAGAACAACAAGGTCAACCTCTACGACGGCCAGCTCCGCGTCGTGACCCCGACGGGTGAGGAGTTTGCGAAGTTCGAGGCGAAGGACTACCTCGACCACATCTCGGAGCACGTCGAGCCCTGGTCCTATGTCAAGTTCCCGTTCCTCAGGAAGGTCGGTTGGAAGGGGTTCGTCGACGGTCCCGACAGCGGCGTATTCAGGGTCGCCCCGCTGGCGCGCCTGAACGCGTCCGAGGGCATGGCCACACCGCAGGCCCAGGCGGCGCACGACAAGATGTACGAGACGCTGGGCGGCAAGCCCGCTCACAACACGCTGGCGTATCCGAGGGCATCGGTGTCGTTGAAGCGCCTCGCGGGACGCTCTTCCACCACTACAAGACCGACGAGCGCGGCGTCATTACGCAGGCGAATCTCATCGTCGCGACCGTCTGCAACGCGGCGGCGATCTGCATGTCCGTCGAGCGCGCGGCGAAGGGACTCATCAAGGACGGTGTCGTCAACGACGGTCTGCTGAACATGGTCGAGATGGCGTTCCGGGCCTACGACCCGTGCTTCGGGTGCGCGACGCACTCGATGCCGGGCCAGATGCCGCTCGTGGTCGAGATCAAGAGTCCTTCGGGCGACGTCGTCAAGAGGCTCTCGCAGTTCGTCGATGGATAGGGCGTGCGCAATTCACCATCCGTGACTATCGCACCCCGGCGCTGCAGGAGACGCGGCTCCGGGGTGCTTTCTG